>JAHEMB010000026.1:0-12024 GCA_024643915.1 Rhodothermaceae bacterium
ACTACAACTCTTTTGAGCCGGGCCTGAAGAAATACATCAAGTGGGTGCAGGAGGCCGACGAGCCCACGGAACGACCCTACAAGACGCGCTACATCGGCTCGTTCGTGTCGGATTTCCACCGCAACCTCCTCAAAGGGGGCCTCTACATCTACCCCGCCACGGCCTCCAGCCCCGAGGGCAAACTGCGCCTGATGTACGAGGCCAACCCGCTGGCGATGATCGTGGAGGAAGCCGGCGGCCTCGCCTCCGACGGCCACCAGCGCATCCTCGAGAAGAAGCCGGAGAAACTCCACCAGCGGACGCCCCTCTACATCGGCAGCAGGGATATGGTGCACCGCGTCGAGGCCTTCCTGCAAGGGAAGCACTGACGTTTGTGCGCCGGAGAGTCCGAGAGTCGGTGAGCCGGAGAGGGGGCGATTGCTTGCCCAGCAGCTTATCTTCGATTCCCCGTCTCCCCGGCCCTCACGTATTCGCCATTCGCCCACGGCACTTTCACCGATCCTGCAAACATCGGTCGGTACGGCAGTCTATCTTGGCGGCTTTCTGAAACGCACGGAGCGGCGGCATGCAGCAGGAAGTTGGCGTTGTAGAGGTCGAGATGGGCGTAAAGGCAAGCATTACGGTTTTTGGCCCCGCCTCCCTGTCGAACATGGGACCCGGCTATGATGCGCTCGGTCTGTGCGTGGGTGGCTGGGGCGACGAGATCGAGGCGTGGCGCACGGACGAGCCGGGCATCTCCATCGAGTACGCCGAGGGGCCGGTGGCCTGGGACCCACCCCACGAGCCTGACGAGGACACGGCGGGTGTAGCAGCGGCGACCGTGCTGGCTCAGACCGGGGCGGGCGGCGGTTTGCGGCTGCGGTTACGCAAGGGCATCCCGCTCGGCTCCGGTGTCGGCGGCTCGGCGGCGAGCGCTGTGGCGGGCGCGTGGGCGGCAAACCTCGCGCTCGGCCAGCCTTTCACGAAAGTTGAGTTAGTCGAGGCCGTGCTCGCAGGCGAGGCCGTTGCCTCGGGCAGCAGGCATGGCGACAACGTACTGCCGGCGCTCTTCGGCGGACTGGTCCTCGTCTCGGCCACGGAGCCGTCACGCTATCGGCGCATCCCCCTCCCGCGCCCGCTCCCCATCGCCCTCGTCGTGCCCGAGGTCAGCATTCTCACGAAAGAGGCGCGGGCCATCCTACCCCAACAGGTGCCTCTCCGCGACGCCGTCCACAACGCTGCTGAACTGGCTTTTCTCGTCGATGCCTTCCGCTGCGGCGACTGGGAGACGGTCGGGCAGCGGATGATGGCGGATCGCCTCGTCGAGCCCGTCCGCGCTCGCCTCGTGCCCTGTTACGACGCCGTCCGCCAGGCTGCCCTCGACGCCGGCGCCTTCGGCTGCGCGCTCACCGGTTCTGGCCCCGCCCTCTACGCCCTGGCCCCAGGCGCCGCCGACGCCGCTCGCATTTCCGAGGCAATGGTCGAAGCTAGCCGTGCCGTTGGCATCCCTGCCACGGGGCTGGTGACGGAAGCGGATGATGAGGGTGCCCGTGCAACGGGTGGGAACGACTGAGCAAAGAGGCGTTGCGGGGGAGGGGAAAAAGATGGCAGTGCTTGCATTAATCGCAGCCGCGAGGTTTCTTGTACCTCACGCTGCACCGCTATCTGATGAGAGGCCGCCATGCGAAAGCGTCCGCTACACTTCTTTCTATCCGTTCTCGCCGTCTCGGTGCTCTTGAGCACCCCCGTCCTCGGTCAGGAGAAAGGTACCTGGACCGGGGAGGTCGTGGACCTGGCCTGCTACGTGTACCAAGGCAAGGCCGATGCCTCTGAAAAGGAATGCGAGAACGAGCAGGTCAAAAACGGCCAGCCCATGGGTCTGCTCACCGATGACGGAACCCTCGTCCTGCTGCGGCCTGATCCCGACAATGACAAACCGTATAAGGCCCTGGCGAATCGCGTCGGTCGACGGGTGCAGGTATCCGGTACGCTGGCTGAGCGAGACGGGATGAAAGTGATGACCGTGACGGGTTCGAAAGCTGCGGGGTAAGCTGTTGCTGATTGGAGAGGCGCGTTCGACCTTGTCCTGCGTCAGTCTCGCTATCGGAAGTGTGCTGATGCAGTAGGAGGCAAGCTGCGTTATGGCCTCTCAGCCTGCACGATGATCATGCGTATTTTCCAGAAGCCCGCTGTCTGAAATACTGGGCCAGGTGCTGCGTCGTTGCCTCGCTTAGAAAACTCCTCTTCGCCACCGCTCTCCTTCCCTATGGCTGACACGACGCTTCAACAGTATCGGACGCTTGCGGCGACGACGCGGTTCATCGCCCTTTTCGTTCTCGTCGCAGCCGTGGCCGGCCTCGTCATAACTGCGGTGCGCGGGTGCCCGCGAGCACATCTTGCGCACGGAGAGCATGTAGGTGACCAGGCAGGTCTATGTTAAGATTTGATCATGAAAGCGCTTGCAGGAAATTGAATCGTTGTCTAAGTCATTACTTTTTTGGAACTTTAGCACGCGTCAGGACGAAAAGGGCGCGCTGGTGTTCATACGAGCACCGCTCCACAAAGAAAATCTATCACCCGAATAAGGTACTGTCATGATTGACAAAAAAGCCAGCCCGAAAGGCAAAACCGTTCGCGTCACGTTTGAGCTGCCCGCCGAGGTAGCCCAGGAGTCCGTGGCCGTCGTTGGCGATTTCAACGAGTGGAACGCTGAGAAAGACACGATGAAGCTCGACAAGAAGAAGGGCGTCTGGAAGAAGGCCCTTTCCCTCAAGCCGGGCAACACGTACGAGTTCCGCTACTTCGCCGACGAGCGGAAGTGGCTAAACGACGAGCAGGCCGATCGCTTCGCGCCGAACAAGTACTTCAGCGAGAATGGCGTGCTGGAAGTGTAAGCGCTTCACCGCCACCGTTTGTACGAAAGGAGGGCTTCCCTAGCGGAAGGCCCTCTTTTTTTGTTTACGGTTCTCAGCTAGCGGTTTCTTTTCCTTTATCACCAAAAAATCCGTACACCGAGAACCGTAGATCTCAGCCGAACAGCAGGCGGACGACGTAGACGGCGAGGATCATGGCGGTGGCGTCGGCGATGAGACCGGCGGGGACGGCGTGCCGCGTCTTCTTGACGTTCACCGCGCCGAAGTACACGGCGATCACGTAAAACGTCGTCTCGGTGGAGCCGAACATGGTGGCGGCCATCTTTACGAAGATGGAGTCTTCGCCGTACTGGTTGATCATGTCGAGGACGATGCCGGCCGAGCCGCTGCCGGTGAGCGGACGAATGATGGCCATCGGCAGCACTTCGGGCGGTATGCCGAGAAGGCTGAGGACGGGCCGCAGCCCCTCTACCAGAAAGTCCATCGCCCCCGAAGCGCGGAACATGCCGATGGCGAAGAGGATGGCGACGAGGTACGGGATGATTCGCACCGCCACCGAAAAGCCTTCTTTCGCCCCTTCGACGAACTCCTCGTAGACAGGCACTTTCTTGTAGAGCCCGTACAGCGGGAAGCCGACGATGAGGAGCGGCAGCACAAATACCGAGACGATGCTGATGACGTAGCGGATCGTTTCCATCTTTCTATCTCAATCGAATAGGCAGGTTAACCGGGAAAAGGAGGCTCAGGCGGCAGGCGCGTCAGGTGGCGGGGCCTCTCGTGCCAGCCGGTCCGGGTCCGTCTTACGATAGCCAGGCAGCCGTCCCAGCAGCTTCGCCGAGGTGACGGCGACGATGAGCGAGATCATGGTGACGATAATGATGGCGAAGATGAGCTGGTTGATCTGAAGCCCCATGATGGCGACGAGGAGCACGGGCGGCACAAGCTGGACGCTCGCCGTGTTCATCGCAAGCAGCATCACCATCGCGTTGGAGGCTGTGTCCTCGCTCGGGTTGAGTTCCTGCAACTCCTCCATCGCCTTGATGCCGAGGGGGGTGGCGGCGTTGCCCAGTCCCAGCATGTTGGCCGTGAGGTTCAGCACGATCATGCCCATGGCCGGGTGGCCGTCGGGGATCTCGGGGAAGAGGGGGCGGAAGACGGGCTGGGTGAAGCGGACGAGCGCGTTGATGATGCCCGCTGCTTCGGCAATCCGTAATAGCCCGAGGAAAAGGGCGATGACGCCGATCAGGCCGAGGGCCAGCTCCACCGCAACCTCGGCAAAATCGAACGCGGCCTCCGTGATGGCATTGAGCTTGACGAAGCGGACGGGCGTGAAGACGACCTCAGCCGTGGCCGCGAGCGAATCAGGGGCCAGGCGGAAATTCTGCACGGTCCCCTGCAACTCATCGTCACGCGAGGACGAGAAGCCGCGAATGGTGCCGAGCGGCTCGGGGAGCGACACTCCCTCCTCGAAGCGAAGCTGCGTGCCCTCGCGTGTGTTGACGAGGTAGCCGCCGTAGGCCGAGTCGGGACGGGCGTCGGTGGCGTAAAAGCGCCCGTATGTTGCGGGGTCGATCAGGACATTGGTCGGCACGCGGCGCACGCCGGCCTGGTAGCCCTCGGGGAAGGAGACGGTGAGCGGGAGGGGCTGTTCGTTGCGGTAGGCGTCCGTCGTCAGGTCCCGCACGTCGGCGACGAGGGCAAAGACGAGGCTGAAGATGATGAACCCGGCCCAGATGTAGTTTAGCATGGCACGTAGGCGATGGCGACCAGGAAAATGCGAAGTGCTGAACATAACCACGGGCCGCAGCAAATGCACCCGGCGGACAAGGGTTTTACAGGTCGGTCGAGCGGGGCGCGGGGAGCAGGAAAGTCCACATTCCAAAAGCGCCTGTCTTCGCGTGTGATAACAAAAAGATTGCCTGCTGCTTGCAAGCGTGTAGGGGGCTACTTATTTTCAGCGCGACCCTTTGGAAGAGATTGAAAGCAGGAGTGCGTGTTTGGGCAGCCAACGACAAAGCTGGTTGTTTCTGGGGGCTCTCTGCGCCTGCGTCTTCGCATGCGCTGAGCCGGATGCCCCAGCGCGGCCAGAGCAGATGGCTTTTGACGTAGACCAGGCGCGCCTCGGAGGGGTAGTCGAGATGCCTGCGCACGCGATTCAGTTTCAGCCGCCTGTCGGCTGGGTGCCCCTGCCGGAAGAAGAGGTGACGGCGGCCCGGTCGTCGCTGCCGCCGCTCGACGCGCGGGTGCAGGTGCAACCTCGCCATCTTTTCGTCGATCCAGAAGGTGGCAGTCTGCTCAGCGTTTCGACCCTGACCTTCGAGGGGGCGCCAACGCCCGCCGAACAGGTCGCATTGTACTGGCAGATGCTGACGGAGACCGGGCAGGCCCAATCTCTCGAGAAGGCGGCATTTCTAAAGGATGGCCTGCGCGTGACCCAGTTGCACGAGCAGCGAGACGGGCGGGTGCGGTTCACTTTGCTTCTCGAAACGCCTGCCAACACGGTCCTCCGGTTCGACTATGTCATCCCGCGCGAGCGGTACGCCGAGGAACTCCGGTCCCTCGAGTCTTCCATCGGTTCGATTGAACCAATCGTGGATTCCACGCTAACCAAAACAGACAGGTGATTCCCTATGCGTCAAACCGTTAAGGCTTCCATCCACCTGCTTACCCTGGTGCTTTTACTAAGCACATTCACCCTTTCCGGCTGCTTCGTACATGAGCACGTCATTGGAAACGGGTCCCAGACCGGGCAGGCAGACTCGCAACGCCAATGGTACGTGGCGTTCGGTCTGGCAGCCCTCAATGAAGTGGACACGAATGCGCTGGCAGCGGGCGCGAGCAACTACGAAATTAGAACCGAGCAAACCTTCATAGACGGCCTCATCTATGCCATCACTGGCGGCATCATCGGGCCACGCACGGTCACGGTAACCCGATAAACGGCATCCTCTAAAGCATACCCGCTCCTCGCAGCCCCAGCGTTGCGAGGGGCTTTTCTATCCTACTCCCCGACTCTCAAGCTCCCATGCGCTGGCACTTGCGGACGATGCTGAGAGCCATCTCGAGGGCCTGCTCGGCGTTGAGGCGGGGATCGACGTGAGACTTGTAGGCGCGTTCGAGGTCGGCATCGTCCAGGCCGCGGGCGCCGCCGGTACATTCGGTTACGTCCTCGCCGGTGAGTTCGAAGTGGACGCCGCCGAGGTGGGAGCCTTCCGCCGCGTGCACGTCGAAAGCCAATTCCAACTCGCCCAGGATATTCTCGAAACGCCGCGTCTTCAGGCCGGATTCGGTCACTTCCGTGTTGCCATGCATCGGGTCGCAGGTCCAGAGCAAGGTGCGGCCTGAGGCGAGCACGGCCTCTATGAGCGGCGGCAAACTGCGCTCGATGTGGGCGGCGCCGAACCGCGTGATGAGCGTGAGGCGGCCCGGCTCCTGGTGCGGGTCGAGCAGGTCAAGCATTTCCTTCAGCCACGTTTCCGTCGCGTCCGGCCCCACCTTGAGACCCAGGGGATTTGCGAGTCCGCGTGCATACTCGACGTGCGCGCCATCGACATGTGTCGTGCGCACACCCAGCCAGGGGAAATGGGTGGCGAGGTTGTAGACGCGCGGTTGGTGCGGGACGCTGCGCGTGAGGGCCTGCTCGTAGGGCAAATGCAGCGCCTCATGGCTCGTGAAAAACTGCGCCCGCTCCAGTTCATCCAGGGGGGCGTCGGTGACGGACTCCATGAAAGTGATCGCATCCTTGATGGCTCCAACGATGTCGTGGTACTCGCCGGCCAGGGGCGAATGGCGGACGAAATCGAGGTCCCAGTATTCGGGGTGGTGCAGGTCGGCGAAGCCGCCTTCGCTGAGGGCACGGACGAAGTTGAGCGTGAGCGCCGAGCTGCTGAACGCCTGTAGCATCCGCTGCGGGTCAGGCGTGCGCGCTTCGGGCGTGAAGGCCGGGCCGTTGATGATGTCGCCCCGGTAGGCGTGGAGGGTCGTACCGTCTCGCGTCTCGAACGGGTCGGAGCGCGGCTTGGCGTACTGCCCGGCGAAGCGGCCCACGCGGATGATGCGCGTCTTGAGGCCGTAGACGAGCACGAGGCTCATCTGCAACAGGATCTTGAGCTTGCGCGTGATGACGTCCGCCCGGCACTCGTCGAAACTCTCGGCGCAGTCACCGCCTTGAAGGAGGAAGCGCTTGCCGTGCGCGGCCTCGGCAAGCTGCAGCTTAAGCGCGTTGACCTCCCACGAGGTCACGAGGGGGGGCAGCACGCTGAGTTGTCGCAAAACGGATTCGAGCGCGGCCGCGTCCGGGTAGTCCGGCTGCTGAAGAGCCTCCCGTGCCTGCCACGAGGCCACATCCCATTCCGCCGCCGGCACTGTCTCCATGGCGCTCCCTACATCTTGAAAGAGTTGCAACTGCAACGTGCAGCGACGAGGCGCGTTTCCGCAGGTAAAAGGCGGCGAGACGATAGAGAGGTGCATAAACCAGGGAGGTATCGGCTGCTTCGGCAGCTTCTTAACCCGCGATCCAAAAGAATGCTGAAGTGACCAACTTCGGTTCTGGGAGGCATCACCCCAAGGCAGCTTGCGCGGGGCCGGGCATTGCCAATCGCCCGGCCCCCGTAGCGCCGCCCGCCTTTCCTTCCCTGATCTTCGCCTTTCAACACCGCCTCGTTTCTTAATTTTTTGCCGAACGCCCCGTTGACGCCGCGCAGTATGGCCGACCCCATGAGCTATTCCCTCAAAGCCTTTTGCGAAGACCTTCAGGACCGGCTGGACTGGCTGGCGAAGGAGGTGGACCGCATGGAGACGGAGAACGAGCAGCTCAAGCGCGAGAACAAGACGCTCCGCGAAGAGACAACTCTCGCCCGACTCTTCCGCGACCTGAGCAGCGAAGAAGGGCCGGCCCTGCTGCCGGAGCGGATGCCGGCGACGGCCCGCCAACTCTACGACCTGCTGCCCGCCGTTATCTCTTTCGATGAGTTCTTCAACCTCGCGGGCGAGCGGGGTATAGCTTACGATCAGGCCAAGGATTTCCTCCTCGTCCTGCTGCGCGAAGATCTCCTTGCCCAGACGGGACGGAGCCTTCGTAAGCAGGAGCAGATCCCCTTCGCCAACCGGCGCCCCGGCCAGGGGTGAAAAGCCAAGCTCCAAATCCCAAGCTTCAAAGAGTGTCAGGTGCACCCCTTGGCACTTGGATCTTGGAATTTGGAGCTTGCTAGCGAGTATGCAAGATGGATGCGACGATGACAGTTCGCAGGGCCGAGCGGGGAGATGCCGGGGCGTTGGGGGGCCTCTGGCTGACGTTTCTTGAAGAGCAGGCCACCCTCGACGACCACTTCGCCCCCGCCGAAGATGCCCTCGAACGTTGGCACAACGATTTCCCTTTCTGGCTACACGATGAGGCGCGGCGGCTTTTTGTGGTGGAGGAGGCAGGGCAATTAGTCGGATTCGCGACTGCCCAGCGGGGAAGCACCCCGCCTATCTACAAGGCTGTCGCTGAAATCCACCTCGACGAAATCTACGTGGCGCCGGTGGCTCGGCAGCAGGGGCTCGGCATGGAGCTTCTCAAGGAGGTCCGTGCGTGGGCGGCTGAGGTTGGCGCGGCCCGGATCCGTCTGACGATGCTTGCGGCCAACGCGACGGGTCAGGCTTTCTGGAGGAAGCAGGGCGCAGTGCCGTTTACCTCGACGCTGACGGTGGGGGTGGCCGATACGGCGGAAGCGGAGCCGGTGGAGAAGACGCGGGGGAAGCTGGGTTTCTGAAAAAGGTGATCGGCGGCGAAAAGCGCGTTCCTACTCTTGGGCGACATTCTCTTCGTCAGTCGGCACTTTTTCGTGAGCGGTAAAAGTGGCCACCTCGGCGCGGAGGCGGGGAAGGGCCTCGGGATATTCGCGCTGGAGGAAGGTGATGAGTTTCTCACGCACTTCGGCGCGGAGTTCGAAGGCGTCGGACGAGTTGGCGGCGCTCATCAGGCCCCGCAGTTCGACGGTGTTTTCGGTCGTGTCGGTCACGTGGAGGCGCCATACCTCCCTGTCCCAGTATTCCGATTCGTGAAGGGCTTTTACGAGGGCGGCGCGGACGCGGTCGATGGGGACCGTGTAATCCATGTGGAGGAAGACGGTGCCGAGGATGGCGGCGGACGAGCGCGTCCAGTTCTGGAACGGCTTCTCGATGAAATAGCTGATAGGCAGGACGAGGCGGCGCAGGTCCCAGATGCGGACAATAACGTAGGTGAGTGTGATCTCCTCGATGCGTCCCCATTCACCCTCGACCACCACCACGTCATCCACGCGGATGGGCTGGGTGATGGCGATCTGGAAGCCCGCCAGCAAATTACCCAGCGTCCGCTGCGCCGCGAAGCCGATGATGATGCCAACGACGCCCGCTGAGGCGAGCAGCCCCGTCCCGATCTCTCGAAACCCTTCGAAATGCAGGAGGGTGGCCGTCAAACCGAACACAATGATAATGACGATGAGGATGCGCCGGATAAGGCCGACCTGGGTGCGCACCTTGCGCGAGGCGAGGTTGTCGGCGACATCGACACTGTAGCGCCGTGCCACTACCTCATTGACGACGGCGGTGAGCTGGATGAGCAACCAGCTCACGGCGAAGATCAGCAGCACGTAAAGCACGTTGCGGATCACGTCGAGGACGCTGCTGTTTCCCTCTGAAATCTGCTTGAGAATGAGCGGGGAGAAAAGATATAGGCCGAGGATCGGGAGCAGGAGCCGCATCGGCCTGCGGCTGTGGCGCAGGAGGGAGCCGTCGAGGACGAGGAGGCGGGGCCGGCGTGTGCCGAGCAGGGCGTAGCCCCAGTAGAAGAGGCCGTGCAGCAGGAGGGCGCCCACGACCACCGCCGTTGTCATTCCCAGCGCCCACGCCCATGCCTCCCAGCCCTGGAATACACGCTCCATCCGATTCTTTGTCAGGTCAGAAAAGGCCCTCACTCATCTACGATTACGACGCGAATCGAAACGCTGCGGTTGAGTGCGCGCGTCGCCTCATCGTCGCCTTCACGGTGTGGTTGTCCTGTGCCGACGGCTTCGAGGGCGGCAGGAGGAAGGCCGCGTGCGATCAACGCCTGCCTCACCGTGCCCGCGCGCTCCCGGCTCACGCGCAGATTGGCGTTCTGGGTGCCCTCCCTGCTGGCGTGGCCGAGGATCTGCAGCCGCGCTGTCTCACCCGCTGCCCGTGCCGTCTCTAATAGTTCCTCAATCGAGGTCACGAGCGCCCCGAGGACCTCGTCCTGCCCAGGCACCAGTTGCGCCGCACCCCCTTCGAACCGCAGCAATTGTGCTTCGATGGATTCCTGGATCTGCTGAAAGCGTTGCTCGGCAATGTTGCCAAGGGCGCTGTCGTCGTAGGCAAGGACGCCAGAAAGGAAGGGCGCGCGTTGCCCGGCCTGGGCCCGCCAGTCCGGAGAAGCGGTGCCTTCGGCCCGAAGGGTGCCGGCTTCCCAGATGAAACGGACCGCTTCCGGCGCCGCCAGCATCTGCGCGGCCCGGCGCACGATGAGGGCCGAGTCGAGGGCCTGGTACGGCTCCCAGCGCGTTACAATGTCGGTCGGGAGGAGGTCGGCTGCTGCCAGGAAAGCAGAAGGATCGGCAGCAAGCGGATCACGGAGGCCACGGACGAAGCGACGCCCCTCCACCTGCCCCGTTTCGACGACGACAAGCCCTGGCTCGGCGTTGAGGGCAGCGAGGTAGGCATTCCATCGACGGCTTTCGCGGACTGAAAAGAAAAGCCACAGCCCGAGGGCGAGAAGCAAGAGCACGCCGACGCCCCAGAGCAGGGGCGACGAAAGGCCCGGCTTCTCGCCTTCGCGATACTGGGCAAGCAGGCCGTTTTCGAGGAGCGGTGCGGCTGATTCGAAAGCTGCCGGATCGCCTTCGAAGGATGACATTTCATGCCTGAACTGGAGGTGGATCGTCTCGTTGAGGTCGCGCAGCACGTCGCGCAGGTCGGGGTCGGGCAGGCCGCGAATGACGGCGGCCACGAGCGCCTGCGGCCCCGGCTCGATCCACACCGTCAGGTCGCCCATCTCGAACGTGTCGAGCGTGTCCTGCGCCCCGGCGCCGAACGAGTCGCGGGCGAAGTCCTGAAGGGCCGTCAGCATGCTGGAGACGAGCGCCGAATCCTGCGTGGCGGTGTCCTGGGCAGAGACGTGGAAGAGCGGCAGTCCTGTTTCGCGGTCGATAAGAAAGATTTGCTCGACGCGGTAGCGGAGGGTGTGGCTGAGGACGATCTCAGCGAATGACGCGCCGCTACGCCACGCTTCGAGCCGCCACCCGAAGCTACGCGGCGAGAGGCTGTGCTCCAACGTTCGGTTGACGCTTTCGAGGAAGGAGCGGAGGGCCTCGCGAATGCTGCGCCGGATGGCCGGGCCGATGACAGGAAAGAGGGCGTCGGCGAGGGGGCCGGGGTCGCGCTCCACCGACCGCCGCAGGGTTTCTTCGACGGTAGGGGCGAGGGCGCGGGCAAGGCGGTCGTCCTGGGCGGCGCTGAGAGAGATGGCCTCGGGCAGGCGCTCGCTGATGCGTTCGAGCAGGTCGGCCTTTTCCTGGAGGAGCGCGAGGCGGTGGTGCAGTTCTGCCAGGGCCTGCTGCTCGGGCGCCAGGAGCAGGCTGCGCAATTCACGCAGGGCCTCCTCGCTCTCCGGCGCGGCCGCCGCGTGTGCGTCTGGGGCGCCGTTTGGCGGGGGGGCGTCCGCTCCATCAGGCATGGTCGTAACCCGCAAAGTGCCAGATGCTATTCGCCGTTCTCAGGCAGGGTGAACTCGTCGCGCAGGCGCATGGCCAGTCCGTCGAAAAGGTCAGCGAGAGCCAGCCGGTCGGTTTTCTGGTCGCGCAACTCCTCAGTCGAACCATCGAGGGTGGCCCGGAGGGCGTCCACCTGTTGCCGGATCTCTTTGGTGAGATCTTTCGACTGGTCGAGGATTTTCGTGCGCAGGCCGCGCTCGGTTTCGGAAAGCTGTTCTTCGAGGTGCGCGCCCTGGTCCTTGACGGCCTGGATGAGATCCCGCACCTCGCTGCCAAGTTTTTCCTGGCCTTCGGTGCGCTGCTGTTGCTCCGTCCCCAGACGCTTGCGCAGCGAGGCGACCTCTTCCTTCATAAACGCCTCTAGCGCATCAAGCCGGCGGTCCAACGATTCTTGCAGCGTCGTCAGGTCGCGTTCGAGATCA
>JAHEMB010000026.1:12034-13806 GCA_024643915.1 Rhodothermaceae bacterium
CGACCCGGCTGAAGCGGCGCTCGTAGTCGCGGCTCTGGGAGCCGAAGAGGATATTGCGGACTTTTTCGAGGTCGCCAAATCCGGTTGGTACCTCGCCTGGGCCGTTGGGCGCGGCGCCATCAGGTGCGGTTGCCTCGGCTGTATCGGCGGCCTTTTTTCTGGACTTGCTCATATCATTCACGGGATTATTCAGAGGGGGCGGCCGCTCGTATGTCGTCGCGCCGCGCGGCGTCTGCCGTATATGATAAGAAATATTAGCATCATCATGAAAGATACCCGATCAGATCGTTCGTGCGTAGAAGGCTCACGCAGGCATGAGCGCGTCCAGCACATCGGCGAGTTGCATGGAGGTGAACGGCTTGCCGAGACAGGCCGATTGCTCACTCTCGTCAACGAAGTGCCAGGCCCCTGGGCGTTCCGCCAGGGTGCACACGAGGGTGCGAAGGCTCCCGCCTCCGGGCTGCGCGGCCAGCCGCTGAACCAGGGGTTGGTCAGGGGGCATCTTGGCCTCGTCGGCATCAATCACGACGAGGTCGTAGCTGCCGGTGCGGAACTGCCGGAGCACCGCTGCAGCCGTTGTCACGGCTTCGCAGGAGCATGGCCCCGCTTGCTCCAGCATCATGCGCAGCAGGCGGCGCCTCAAGCGGCTCGGTGACAGGATCAGGATGCGCTTCGACCTTTCAAAGGACGGCTGGAAGGCAGCGAGAGGCGGTGCGGATGGAGTCATTGTTTCTTGCTTCTAGCATAGGCGGATTGAGCGCTGAAACGTCACCTCTCCTCTTTTCAAAGCTCGTTCCACAATAAAGAAGGATCATTTTCTTTTCGAGAAGGGTGGATAATCTGCTGAGCGTGTTCGATTTTGCAACACGCGCAACGATTGGCTCCGTTTCCTCTCCGGTATCGAGAGCGTACGTCTCCATGATTCAGAAGAAGATTTGCATGCTTGGCGCCTCGGCGGTCGGGAAGACGAGCCTCGTCCGCCGGTTCGTCCAGGGCGTTTTTTCAGACAAGTATCTGACGACCATCGGGGTGAAGATAGACAGGAAGCAGGTAGAGGTCGGGGGGGCGTCGGTAAATCTATTGCTGTGGGATCTGAACGGGGAAGATCGCTTTCAGAAGCTCTCGATGAGCTATCTGCGGGGCGCATCGGGCTATTTCCTGGTGGCCGACGGCACGCGGCGCGAGACGCTCGATACCGCGCTTTCGCTACACGAACGGGTGCGGGCCACCATCGGCCCGGCCCCGTGTTGCTTGCTGATCAACAAGGCTGACCTTGAACTCGAATGGGAGGTAGATGAGGGGGCGCTCTCGGGTTTTGCGGAGGGCGAGATCGTAACGAGACGGACGAGTGCCAAGACGGGCACGGGGGTTGAAGAGGCTTTCCGCGAACTCACCGCCGATCTGCTACAGGTGAACCGATGAAGGCCCCCGTCCTGACGACCCCGCCTGCCCCCGCCGCGCTTCTCGCCGCCCTAGATGTGGCCGCCTTCGATCCTGAGAAGGGAGCGCTACGCCTGCTGACGGAACCGCCGGCCTGGCTGGTGGCTCTCTGGCCGGGCGCCGCCGTCGGTGAGATACTGCCGACCGAAGAACGCTTTTTCTTCCTCGATCATTTCCTTGAAAACGCCGAGACGTTTTGGGAGGAGGGGGCGGCGGGCGCGATTCCACTGTTTAAGGTACCTGTCGGTTTCATTTTTCCAGCGACGCCGATCCCAGGGAAGTGCATTCCGACAAATTTTTCGAATCCGTTTGAGATATGCCTTACCGCCATG
>JAHEMB010000571.1:0-2908 GCA_024643915.1 Rhodothermaceae bacterium
GACGTAGATCAGCCGCACCGTTCCAATCAGCAGGAGCGCAATGCTCTTGTACGGATACAGCACCGCCACCGCCGTGATGACGCCCAGGACCGAGGCCGACGCCCCGTGCACCACGCCGCCGAAGGCGCCTACGCCGGGGAAGATGGTGTGCAGGATAACGGTCAAGAGCCCACCGCCCAGGCCGCCCAGGAGGTAGATGGCCAGCAGTTTGTGCGACCCGTGCAGTTCCTCGTACTCACGCCCGATCCACACCAGCCACAGCATGTTAAACAGGATGTGGATGAACCCCCACAGCCCCGTCCCAAGATGCAAAAAGTTGTACGTGATGAGTTGCCACGGCTCGAAAAAAATGCCGGGCACCCCCGGGTTGAGGGCCAGATGATCCCATACGAAGGCCCGCGCCGGCGCGATATGCACCAGCACCAGCACCCACACCACGTAGATCACCACGTTGATCGTCAGCAGGGCGCGCAGGGCCTTCGGCTGGATGCGGTACCAGGACGTAAATCGATTCACGGAGCCGTTTCCCCGATCTTTTGAAACCTCAACTTCTTCCCTTCATTCAGGCCGTGCAAACCGCACAGGCCGCCGGGTTTTATGTACAAGCTTCCCTCGGTTGCGGGTTCCAGGTTTCGAGAGCTGGGGTTTCTTTTCATCCACCCGGAATGCCCCCCGAGACTGGTTACCAGGACATCCGTCGCGGGGGCTGGAGGGGCAGCTTGCCGCGCCAGTACTGGATCAGCAGGAAGCCGAAGAGCATCCCGCCCAGGTGCGCGAAGTGCGCCACGCCCGCCTGCGTGCCCGTGATGCCTGCATACAATTCGAGCAGCCCGTAGCCGATGACCAGCCACTTCGCCTTAATGGGGAAAAGGAAATAGATGTAGATGGGCTGGTTGGGAAACATCATGCCGAACGCCAGCAGGATGCCGAACACCCCGCCCGAGGCCCCGAGGGTCGGATACAGATCGCCCCCCGCCGCCGCCATTGTGGCAACGACGAGTTGAACGAGCGCCGCGCCCACCACACAGACGAGGTAAAACACCCCGAAGCGCCGCGACCCCCATGCGTTTTCTATCTGCACGCCGAACATCCACAGGGCAAACATATTGAAGAAAAGGTGGCCGAGGCCGCCGTGCAAGAAGGCGTAGCTGACGAGCTGCCAGGGGTAAAAGCTGGGAATGGCCTGCAATCCGCCCGGGCCGCGCGCGAAGTCGGGGGTGCCGAGGGGCCAGAGCGCTAGCCACTTCACCAGCAACACCTCCGTCGTGGGCACCATCTGCGCCAGGAAGAAGAGCCCGTTGAGAATCAACAGGTTCTTGATGACGGGCGGAAAGACAGCGAACTGCGTCGGCGGCCGATACGTGTTTCCGTACATGCCGTTGGGTTCATCTTGAAAAGAGAGCGACACCCGCCGCCAGGGCAACAGGCATCAGAAAGCTGCCCCTTATAGCCCCCTCCCCCCGCTCAAGTTGCAGCCCCTCCTCTTGCCGCCTCTCCACGCCGGGGAAGATTCGAGCAAGAAAATCCGTGCTGTAAAGATGCCGTTATAGCGCCCCGCCCCCGGCGTCGATACGAGTCTTGCAGGTCTGCTTATCGTTGCAGCGGCTGAGACGCCCGGCGATCTAGATGAGCGGGGGCGGGGAAATCCCAAATTCAGAAGATCGAAATTCGAAACGCTCACCTGGCACCCTTCGGATTTGCTACGTCAGTCGCCTACGGCTCGTGTCGGATTTCGGGTTTCGGATTTCGAGCTTCCCAGCACCGATGATCTGTACAAGTCAACTTTTACCCTGATCTCCTATGCCCAAGGCCGGCACCAACGGGAAACGGAAGTGGCTCCGGCTGATCGTCGGCGGTGCGGCGGCCCTCGTGGCCCTGGCCGCCCTGTTCGTGGTCGGCTATGCCCTCGCCCTGCGACCCGAGCTGCCGAATCACAGCGAGGTGCTCAACCCCCAGGTTGAGTTGGCCACCCTCGTTCTCGACGCCGAGGGGCAGGAGCTGGCACGCTTCTACAATGAAAATCGCACCTGGGCCGACCTCGACGCCATTTCTCCCCATGTTGTCGATGCCCTCATCGCTGTGGAGGACCATCGGTTCTACGACCACTGGGGCATAGACGCCCGCCGCCTTTTTTCGTCGATGTTTAAGACGGTGAAGGGGGACCGGCAGGGCGGCTCCACCCTGACGATGCAACTCGCCCGCAACCTCTATCCCGGAGTGGGCCAGGCGCCGGCCTTCGAGCGAAAGCTGAAGGAGTTGATGATGGCTTTTCGGATCGAGCGGACGTACGATAAGCCCCAGATCTTGAAGATGTACCTCAACACGGTTCCCTTCGGCTACAATGCCTTCGGCATCGAGGCGGCGGCACAGACGTATTTCAGCAAAACGGCGGCGGATCTGGACGTGGCCGAGTCAGCCCTCCTCGTGGGGATACTCAAGGGCACGTCGCGCTACAACCCGCGTCGCCACCCCGAGCGCGCCCGGCACCGGCGCAACGTGGTCCTGGGGCAGATGGCGCGGCACGGCAGGCTGAACCAGGCCGACTACCTGCGCCTCCTTGAAGTCCCCCTCGACCTCCACTTTCAGCGCCCCACCCTCGCCGACGGCCCCGCGCCCC
This sequence comes from Rhodothermaceae bacterium, assembly GCA_024643915.1. GTDB lineage: Bacteria > Bacteroidota > Rhodothermia > Rhodothermales > JAHEMB01 > JAHEMB01. Next base: position 2,618 of record JAHEMB010000571.1, read on the forward strand.
ACTTCGTCGAGTATGTGCGCGGGTGGCTGGAAGACTGGGCGGCGCGCGAAGGGCTCGATCCCTACGCCGACGGCCTACGCGTCCACACCTCCCTCGACCCGGCCCTCCAGACCCTCGCCCGCGAGGCCGTCGCCGAGGAGATGGAGGGTTTGCAGGCCGTCGTCGATGTTGAGTGGAGCCGCTCTTCAGGTTATTATTTAGGTGAATCGACGGCGCCCTACCGGCGCGCGCAGGGTCGCATCCGCCCGTTCGCGTATTTCTGGAACACCCACAGCCAGTTGGTTGACAGCC
>JAHEMB010000571.1:2918-3418 GCA_024643915.1 Rhodothermaceae bacterium
GACAGCCACGTGCGCCGGACGGACCGCTACCGCCGGGCCGTCGCGCAGGGCGTCGGCGCCGATGCGGCCCTCGCCCGCCTGAAGGGCGACGCCGCTTTCATGGATTCGCTCCGCACCGCCGTCACCCGTCTCGAAGCCGGCTTTGTCGCCCTCGACCCGACGACGGGTTACGTCAGAGCGTGGGTGGGCGGGCGCGACTTCCTCGCCGATCAGTACGACCACGTCGGCCAGGCGAAGCGGCAACCCGGCTCCACCTTCAAGCCGTTCGTCTACACCGCCGCCGTGGACTTTGGCTACTCGCCCCAGTACACCTTCTTCGATTCAGTGCGGACATTCGAGGCGGCGGGCGGCGGGCGGGCGTGGCGGCCCACGAACTCTGGGGGCGCCTCGGGCCGCAAGGTGACGCTCCACGACGGCCTCGTCTACTCGAAGAATACTGTCACCGCCCAGCTCGCGCACTCCATTGGGCTGTGGCAGGTGGCGACGTTCGCCGAGCGCAT
>JAHEMB010000572.1 GCA_024643915.1 Rhodothermaceae bacterium
CACAGCCGCTCCTCGGACGCCCGCTCCTCCCCGAAGAACATCGCGTACGCCTCGTCCCACACGGCGCCCTCCTCGTCCAGCGCCACGGCCTCCTTGCCCGCCAGTTTCTCCGCCACGGGCTGCGGCAACACGTCCTCGATCTCGCGCATCGTCTCCTCGGAGCCGAGAAGAAAGAGCCGGTCGAACGTCTCGCGTTGGTGGAGGTCGGCCAGCACGCCGGCCACCTCCTTGGCATACTGCAGCAGTTCCTTGTCGCGGCGGCGCTCGTAGCGCTTCTGCGACCAGCCGCCCACCTTCACATGGTTCTTCACGTCGCCCTTCACGCGCTCCTCCGCGTCCACCTTCGCCGAGGTGACGAAGTAAACGCGGGCGTCTTTGTTGTCGGCGGCCACCACGACGAAGTTCTCGTACTCGTCCTGCAACTCGGCCAGGGGGCGGATGTAGGGGGAGGAGTCGACCCAGAGGAGGTCGGGCAGGTCCTGATCGACGGAAAAGGCTTCAACGTAATCCTCGGCCCAGCAGGCAAAGAGGCAGCCCGGGCCTTTCGGCGCGTTGGCGTCGAGGTGCTGCCGCACGAGGGCCAGGTTCTCCTCGAAATACTCGCTTTCGACGGGGTTGTCGCTGAGGAGCTTGCGCACGCTGTCGATGCGGCGGTCGAGGGCGTTGAGAGCCTCGGGGCCAGAGAGGTAGAGACTGAGGAAAGCGCGCTCCGGGCCATGCCGCTCGGCGAGGGTGCGCAGATCGATCTGATTGAACATGGGGGAGGGGCTGGAGGAGAGGATTGATAGAAGAGGAAAACCCGGCGGCCGGGGAGCTTCCGGGTTCGAGAAGAGGGAACGGGTGGGGGCGGGGCTCAGTGGTTGCGCAGGGCGTCAATCAGCGCCTGTTTGTCCATGGCCGAGCGGCCTTCGATACCGATCTCCTGGGCGCGCTCGTAGAGTTCGTCCTTCGACCAGTCCTCGTAGGCGCCGTGCTTACCGCCTTTCCTGGCGGCTTCCTCGCGGGGCGTATTGGCGATGCGCGCGGCTTTCTCTTTGCTCGCGCCTTGACGCCACAGTGCTTCATACTGCACGTCGTCTTTGATCTGCGGTCTGTGTGAGCCAGGCATGGCCTTGCCCTCCTGCATGTGAAACAAACATCGTTTCTAGGAGCAGGCAACGGCCTTGTCAGGAGGGCGTTCGCGGCACGGCGCAACGAAGTGGAAAATCTGCATGAAACGTGAAACGTGAGGGTGCTTCGCTGTAGCGTTGCGCTAGCGGCCCCCTCACGTTTCACGTAGCACGCTTCAAAACTCACACGTCCGAGAACACGACGTGCATCATCTCGCGCACCGACGTTTCGCCGTTGAGGACGATGGAGCGGGCCGAGTCCTGGAGGGTCAGCATCCCTTCCTTGACGGCGGCTTGCCGCAACGTCTCCTCGTCGATCATTTCGCTGGAGGCCAGGATAAGGCGACGGATCTCTTTAGAGAAGGGGAGGGTCTCGGTGATGGCGCGGCGGCCCTTGTAGCCCACGCCCCGGCAGACCGGGCAGTTCGGGTCCTCGCCGGCCGTGAAGAGTGTGTTGTTCTTCAGATCCTTCGCTTTAAAGCCGAGTTGCTCCATCATCAACGCCTCCGGGTTCTCATCGGGCTGCTTGCACTTCGGGCAGAGCTTCTTGATGAGGCGCTGCGCCACGACCAGGTTGATGGCGTAGGAAATCAGGAACGGCTCCACGCCCATCTTATAGAGGCGGCTGACGGCGCTGGGGGCGTCGTTCGTGTGGAGCGTGGAGAAGGTCAGGTGGCCCGTATTGGCCAGCTTGATGGCCAGTTCGGCCGTCTGACGGTCGCGCATCTCCCCCACCATCACCACGTCGGGGTCGTGTCGGAGGATGGAGCGGAGGGCGCCTTCGAGGTCGAGCTTGCGGTTGAGCTTGATCTGGCGCACGCCCGGCAGGATGTACTCGACCGGGTCCTCCACCGTGAGCACATTGCGGCGGGGCGAGACGACCTGCTGGAGGGCGGCGTAGAGCGTGGTCGTCTTACCCGAGCCGGTGGGGCCGGTGAGGATGACCATGCCGTACGGCTGGTTGATGGCCTGGGTGAACTTCTCCAGGGCGCGCGTTTGCAGGCCCAGCTTGGCCAGGTCGGCGATGACTTTGCGGTCGTCGAGGACGCGGATGACGATGCTCTCGGATCGAATCTCCTGCACCGCGCTGGCAATGGGCAGGACCGAAACGCGGAAGCGGATGAGCGTGCCGTCTACGTGGCGCTGGATGAAGCCGTCCTGCGCCGCCTCGCGCTCGAAGCGGTCGACGTTGATGGAGTTATCCTTGACGACGGCGAGGAACGCTTCGGGGTGGATGCGGCTCTCGACGTGCCAGCACTCCAGGTCGCCGTCGAGGCGGAAATGGATTTCGACCTGGCGCTGGTCGTTTGGGAAAATGTGAACGTCCGAAACGCCCCGGCGAACGGCCTCCACCAGCATTGCCTCGAAGAGATTGATGAGTTTGGAGCGGCTGATCTCGGCTTCGAGGGCATCCTCGTCAACGAGCTGCACCTCCTCGGACTCGTAGCTCATGCCGAGGTCGTACGCGTTGTCGTCTTCGGCGACGCGCTCAAGGAATTCGTTCTTGCTCAGCCGGACCTTTTCGATCAGCTCGCGGATGGCAGACTCGGAGGCGTAGCGGACCTCGTAATGGCCGAGCTGAAGGTCGCGCAGAAGGCGGCCCACCTCGGGCCGGAGCGGGTCGTGCGTGGCGACGATCCAGCGTACGGCTTTGCCCTCGCCGGACTTGATCTTGCCTATAGGCAGGACGGTGAGGCGCTCCAGTCGCACCCACTGCTCTTTGTCGAAATGACTGCGGACGGCCTCAATGAACTGCTTAACGTCGGGCGGCGCCACCTCGATGGTTTTGAACCCGTAGAGGGTGGCGGCTTCTTTGTAGATCGTTTCCCGGTTCAGTTCCGGCTCGTCGGCCAGCACACGCCACAGTTCGAGGCGGCTCCCTTCGCGCTGCAACTTCTTCCATCGGTACCAGGCGTCCTCTACGTGTGGCTGTTGCACCACTTGGTCGAAGAGCAGTTTGATGACGACGCGGTCCTCCATCTGAAGCGGGTCGTAGTCATCGACGCCGGGTACGACGGGCCGCTTGCGCTCCGGCGTGGTGGCCGGCTCGGAGGGGGGAGGCGGTGCCTCTTCCCCGGCAGCGAGCGCCTCCCTGAATTCAGGCGGCAGCGATTCGTCGAGGGGCACGGAGTAGACTTCTTCATAGGTATACGGCGCCGGCTCGGCGTCCTCAGGCGCCCAGGGCTCTTCGGTCAGACCGTCGCCTGATGCCTCGGCTGCATCGGCGGCTTCGGGGGCATCTACTGCTTCATCCAACTCGTCGGCCAAGTCATCAAGGGCCAGCCAGTTGAAACCGGTCTCGCTG
>JAHEMB010000027.1:0-13272 GCA_024643915.1 Rhodothermaceae bacterium
ACGTGGCAGTGGATGGGTGTGATGTTGCCGGTTTCAGACGAGGAGCCGGCAGGGCTGTAGCCCCCACCTCGAGCCACGCCCATTGCTCATTTCTCATTGCTAATTGATGTTGGCCTCCCGCGCGCCCTTTTTGTTTCCCCGACGCACCGCATGGCGGCGAACCTGATCGCTAAATCGTCGGAAAGGCTCCTTTCCTTCAACCTCGGCACCCGGACGCGGTGGATCCTGCTGATGGTGCTGTGCGCGGTGTGCTACCTGCTCGGCTTCAGCTACCACCTCATCGTCTGGAGCACTGGGGAGCCGTTCACCACCCTGCCGCGGGTGATCTACAACCTCGTCGTGCTGACCTGTTACGGCAGCCTCTGGCTCTTGCTTTCGCAGATCTTCCGACAGCGCGCGGCGGCGCCGGGCAAGATTTTCTGGACGGCCCTGCTCACCGGCGTCCTCTTCCTGCTCCTCGGCTTCGCCATCAACAGCATCGGGAGTGCGCCGGACCTGGGCCTGGGGGACGGCGGCTTCGACCGGGGGTACGAATACGGGACGGGTGTGCCGCTCACGCTCTACACCGTCTTCAAGATGAACCTGGCGACGCTCATGGAGGCGGGCTTTGCCTTCATCCTGCTGCTGCGCCTGCGCGACCTCGTCCTCTTCAAACGCAGCAAGAGCAGCCAGCGCAACTGGTACCTGATGCTCGGCTTCATGGTGCTGGCGGCCCTCGTGGCCTTTATGAAGCCACCCTGGGAGGACGAGTACGGCCCGCTCCAGGCCGTCGCCATCGTGCCGGCGGTTGTCTTCATGGCAATCAACTCGTTCCGCCTCTCGTGGATCGTCTACTTGTCGTTCAAGGAGAAGATGGCCATTGCGGGGCTGTCGCTCCTCCTCCTGATCCTCCTCGTCGCCGGCCTGGCGACGAGCGACATCGGCTTCTTGCCGAATGCGCGCACCCACATGCGCTATTACAGCTACCCGCTCAGCACTTTTGCCATCCTTGCCGTTCCCTTTGGCATCCTCTACTGCATCACCGCGTTCCTCTCGCTCCTTTTCCACCTGCCCACGACGGGGGATTTCCAGCGGAAAGTAGACGAGATGGCGGCGATGCACTCGCTCACCCACCTCGTCAGCCAGGTCTTCGACTCGGAAAAGCTCGTCTCCACCATCGCCGCCTCGCCGGTGGAGGCCGGGCTGGGCGACCGGGCGTGGCTGGCGCTGGCCGATCCGCAGAGCGGTTCCCTGCGCCCCCGCGTGGTGGCTGCCCACGGCTTGACCCCCGAGCGCGTGGCTGAACTGGCCGATGTGGAGGCGCTCTACGAAGAGGTGCAGGAGAAGAACGCGCCCCTGATGCTCGAACAGGCAGCTGCCGACCACCGCATCGAGGCCCGGCCGGGGGAGGGATTGGGCAGCCTCCTCGTGGTGCCCCTCCTCGCCCGCGACGAGTTGCTCGGCGCCCTGTTCGTGGTGAAGGAGGTCTCGCTCGGCTTCGAGAAGGACGACCTGGAGGCCCTCGCCATCTTTGCTGCCCAGGCCGCCCTCGCCCTCGACAACGCCCGCCTCTTCAAAGAACAGCTCGAAAAAGAAAGGCTGACCCGCGAGCTGGCCATCGCGCGCGAGGTGCAGCACAAGCTCCTACCGCAGAAGCTGCCCGCCCTCGACGGCGTGACCCTCGCGGCCTCCAGCGTCTCGGCCCAGGAGGTCGGCGGCGATTATTACGACTTTGCCCGGCTGACTGAGGAGCAGGTGGCCTTTATCGTGGCGGACGTCTCGGGCAAGGGCACCTCGGCGGCGTTTTATATGGCCGAGTTGCAGGGCATCTTCCAGTCGGGTAGCCGGCTGACACCCTCGCCCTGCGCCTTCCTCGCCCATGCCAACGAGGCCCTCCGCGACTCGCTCGAAAAGAACACCTTTATCTCGGTTATCTACGGGATCCTGGACCTGAAGGACGAGACACTGCGGCTGGCGCGGGCCGGGCACTGCCCCGCCGCCGTCATCAACCTGACGGGCGCGGCGCGGCTGTTGCGTACCCAGGGCCTTGGCCTCGGGCTCGACCATACAGGCCTCTTCCAGCGGGCGCTCGTCGAGGAGAGCATCCGCCTTCAGCCGGGCGACGTTTTTGTGCTCTACACCGACGGCGTCGTCGAGAGCCGCAATGCGGCGGGGGAGGAATACGGTTACGACCGCCTCCTTTCGGCCCTCGCCGCGCACCGCCACGAAGACGCCGCCGAACTTCATACCGCCCTCCTCCAAGATCTCCACGCTTTCCTCGGCCACACGCATTACGACGACGACCTCACCCTGGTCGTGCTGAAGTGGCACGGCCTTCACGTGGCGAAAGAGGAGCGGTACGGATCGGATGACCGGGAGGCGGTGCCGGTGGAGGAGGGGCAGCCCTCGGCCCTCGACGTTCGATCTCCCTGACGCAACCTGACGCCGCTGCCTTCGTTTATCCCGCCGTTTATCACTCCAGCCTGCATAGAGCCCGCGCGTTCCCATGAGCAACTTTTCGGTCGGTTTTCGATCCAGCAACAGCATTAAGGTACTCGACCTCCAGGGCGAGCTCGACGCCCACACCGCCTCGGAGCTGGAGGCGGCCATTCAGAAGTGTCAGGACGAGCAGCACTACCACATCATTGTCAACGGGCGCAACCTGCAATACATCTCCAGCGCCGGCCTCGGGGTCTTTATGGCCTACATCGAGGAGGTGCGCGAGCAGGGGGGCGACATCAAGATCGCCGCGCTCCAGCCCAAGGTTTTCAACGTCTTCGATCTGCTCGGCTTCCCCATGCTCTTCGACATTGTCGAGACGGAGGAGGAAGCCCTGAGCAAGTTCCACGACGCCCATGAAGAAGGCTGAGCTCCGACCAACCTCCCACCGGCCCCCCACCGCTTAGCCCACCGACGCTCCCGTGGCTCGCTCAACCTACACGCTCACCATTCCCAGCTCGACGCGCTTCCTCGAGGATGCGCGCCAGTTCGTGGAGACGCATGCCCAAGAGGCAGAATTCGCGGACACCGCCGTCGAGCAGTTTAAAATCGCCGTGGATGAGGCCTGTACCAACATCATCGAGCACGCGTACAAGGGCAACGAAGATCACCACATCGACATCACGATTATTATTGATACCGACCGTTTCACCGTCCGCATCCGCGACGAAGGCGAATCTTTCGACCCCACCTCATACAAGGAGCCGAACCTGATGGAGCTGGCCAAGAAGCGCCGGGCCGGGGGCTTCGGCGTTCACATCATGCGCCGCCTGATGGACCGGGTCGAATACCGGACGCGCGGGAATGTCAATGAGGTGCGCCTCACCAAATTCCGCAACGCCGAGCACCGCCGCAACGGAGACCAAGCATGATTTAGGGTTTAGGATTTACAATTTTGGATGACCGGTAGATTTCAAGAACTCCGCTTCCCGACTCCCCGGCTCACTTCAGCAGCAGCATCTTCCGCGTCAACGTCCGCTCCGGGGTTTCGAGGGTGTAGAAGTAGAGGCCGCTGGCCCAGGCGCTTGCCTCGAAGGGCATCTCGTAGGCGCCTGCCGCCTGCCGCCCGTCGAAGAGCGTCGCCACGTGGCGACCCAGCACATCGAAGACGGTCAGGCGCACCTCAGCCGTGCGGGGCAGGCTGTAGCGGATGGCCGTCGTCGGGTTGAACGGGTTGGGGTAGTTCTGTTCGAGCGTGAAGGCCTCCGGCAGCTCGGCCACGCCCTCCACGGGCACAGGCGCCGAGGGGATGAGGAAGGTGGCGCGGATGGGCAGGGCGCGCTCTGCAAAGACCGGGACGCCGCCCAACGTCACGCCCGCCATGAGCGCCCAGCCGCCGCTGTTGTTCGGGCCGAACTGCGGCATGTGCAGGTACGATACCGGCTCGCCCGTATAGAGCGAGGCAGTCAGCACGATGTAATTCTTGTCGTCGCCCGTGTTCGTCACGCCGATGTAGACAGGCGAGGGGAGGCCAGTCAACTCGGCGGCATACTCCGCTAGGTCGATCTCAAAGAAGTTATAGGTGCGGTTCGAGTTGCCGCGCGGGTCGTCGAGTTCAAGGGAGAACAGCTCGTCGCCGGGCTCGCCGTTGCCGTCGTCGGCCCACACGTGCAGGCGGAAGTTGCGGGGCGCGTCGTTCGGTACTTCGGAGTTCGAGAACTGGTTCTCGTAGTAGGGCGTCACGGATACGGTACCGAGGACCGAACCAGCGGGCACGTCGAAGCGGTTAGCGACCCGGGCCAGGCCCTCGTTGTCGAGCAGGTACGCCCAGAAGCCGTCGGCGTCTTCGGCGGCGCGGCCGTCGTCGTAGACGATCTCCTGGGCCGTGAAGGTCTGCTCGTTGCCCCAGTTCGCGCTGTATTGGTAGATCACCCGGTCGCTGCCTACCCCGATTGCGCGGCTGGAGACAGGCTTGGCGTGGCCGATGATGAGGGTTATGCGGTCGTAAGCGCCGTCGAAGATGTGCGTGTTCTGACCCGGGTTGAGATCGCGCACTTCGAGGGGGGCGCCGGGGCGTTCCAGGAGGGCGCGCAGGCGGGCCCGCGCCACCGACGAGGACGGGGTCTGCCCGGCCTCCACGAGGATCTCCTGCGAGAACTCGAAATCCTCCACCTTTTGCCACACGCGGTAGATGACACCACCGCCGGCCACCGTATCGACGGTGACGGGGGTGGAGGTGGCGGTACGTCCGTCAACAATCTGCTGGACGCCGGCGCGTGTGTCGCTGAAGAACGGGTTGGCGTAGCCGAAGCGGCTCTCCACAGCGGTGTCGTTGAGCACGTTGGCCGTGTGCCAGTCCGTCAGCAGCGTCTCAAAATCGAGGCCGTACGGGCTCAGCACCGACTGGAAGCCGGCCGTGCCCCGGTTGTCATCGCGTAGGATGGCGCCGGCTTCGCGTGCGCCGATGCGTTCGGCGAGGTAGCTTATCAGCAGCCCGCCGCGCGCGTAGTCGTTCTCCGACCCGCGCCAGGTATAGAGCGAAATGTTGCGCTCCTGGGCATCGCTGAGGTAGCCTAGGTCGTGCAGTGTGGTGAAGCCGTAGCCGTTGAGGACCATGCCGTACTCGGCCAGCCCCTCGCCCACGAAAATCTCTTCCCTGAAGCCTCCCGTGCTGGGATCGACGAGGTCGTAATTGAAGTGGACGAGGTGCGTATACTCGTGCGCTGCCACGCTCAGGAGGGTGCTCTTGGGGAAATTCTTCACGCCCTCGTTGGCGTCGAGGTGGAGGACGTCGGCCTGGTTGCCTACCCCGGCGGGGGGATTGGGGAAGAGGTCGGCATAGGTGACGAAGCCGAGCGTGCAGCACGAGCCACCCTCCATGATGTCATAGAGGAGAATATCCACCACGCCGTCGCCGTCGTAGTTAGGCGGCTGGCCGTAGACCTCGTTGGTGTTGGCTACGATGCCCTGGGCAGGGTTGAAGGAGCGGGCGGGCGTCTCATCGAGGAGGGCCGTGGTCAGGTCGTCGATATCGCTTTGGGAGAGATGGCCCTGGTCGAGCATGAGCGTCTCGATCCACACGTTCGCGACCTCATTCTTTCCCATCAGCACAAACTTGCGCTGCGTCCACCGCTGGTTCTGCGGGTCGTCCAGGTTCTGCAACGTGTTAAACTCGGTGGTGTCGCCCACGTTGAAGTCGTCCTTGGCCTTGCGGGCGGGCAGTAGCCCGGCGGCCTTCGCCTCGTGGAAAGCGCGCAGGGCGGCCCTTGCCTCGGGGGTGCTGTTGAGCTTATCGGTGACGTGGCGGACGCGTGGGGCGTCGTCGGCCTGCTTCTGGGCAGCCTGTTTCAGCGTCAGGGGATGGCGGGGCAGGTCCTGGGCCAGCACCGGCGCCGCCAGCGCCAGCACCATGAAGAGGGTAACGACTCGTTTCATGATTCCGATGAGGGACTGAGGGTGGAGGAGGCTCGAAAAGGCCAAGGCACGGGCATCACCCCGACTCTCCGTTTTCGATAGGTGCAGGAAAATAATAAATTAAGGGCAAGATAGGGAAGGGAAAAATTGAAGCGTGGGAGAATGGGGGAGCCGGAGCGTCGAAGAGCGATTTCCTCCTTACATTTACCTTCGGTGAATCTCCCTTCGATCGATGTACTTGCGTGAACCTTCGATTTCGCACTCCGCAATCCGCAATCGGATCACCGTCGGCGGCGGCGGAGGCGGACGACGAGGCCGTCCATGAAGAGATGGCTGAAGTAGCCCACCAGGGCCGCGCCGTAAAAGGGCAACCCGGAGAGCGGGCGCTCGGGGAAATAGAAATAGGGGAGGAGCAACAAGGGAGAGGGGATGAGCAACATGGCCCACCACGTATGCGTCCACCCGCGATGCTTGCCCAGCACCGGCAGGATAGCGAAAAGACCGAGGTAGGCCGCCTCCTGGAAGTGCTCCGTAATGATGAGCACCACGTCCACAAGGAAAAAGATCGTGTAGAAAATATTCTGTCCGACTGAGTTCGTATCGACGTCGGGCCAGAGGCCGAACATCAGGCACAGCCCGAAGAGGGCGAGGGGAAAGGCCACCAGTTCGAGGGGATCGAAGCGCGTGTAGGCCGCGTCGACCGAGAAGACGAAGAAAAGGCCGGCCAGATAGAGCGCGAAGAAAACGCTTGCGCCCGCTAGATGTCCACGGTAACCAGCCATGAGGGCGAATTGTGAAGGGTAAGTGGCGAATTGGGAGGTGCAAGTGATGAACAAGAAGAGGCGAAAGAGGAGGTGAGAGAACTCTATTCGCCCTACGCCACGCACTACTAGCTACAATCGGTGAAAAGCGGGAAAACTGAAGCAATCAGCGGGACGCACGAGCGAAGGCTACGACTTGCGGAAGCGCGCGAACAGGCGGCCCGCCCAGGCGTCCATTTCGGGCAGCCCGGCGAGGTGGGCCAAGCCGAGGTAGACGACGGCGAAAACGCTGATCACGATGAGGGCCACCAGCAGGATGGACCACGGCGGCAGCAGCCACCACAGCAACACCGCCGGCACGAGGGCCGCGCCACTCATGCCCATCATCTTCAGCGTCGGTCGCCACGGCAGGTCGAATTGCTCCAGCTTGCCGCGCAGCGACGCCGTCAGCCGCCACAACTCTACCCATGCGCCCACGCTGGCGCCGAAGGCCAGGCCGAGGGCGCCGAAGTAGAGGGTGTCGTCCTGGGGCGTCAGGCCCAGCGTCTCGGCCACCCCAAAGCGGTCGAGGAAAAACATCAGGGGCAGCGCCACCACCGTCGAGATGACCACGCGCAGCACGGCGATCTTGGCGGGGGTCTTGGTATCTTTGAGCGCATAGAACGAGTTCTGCAAGAGGCGCGAGACGGTCGTAGCCCCCAGCCCGATGGAGTAGGCGGCCAGGAGGAGATAGATGAGCCATGTGTCGTTGAGGCCGAAGCTGCCGCGCTGGAAGAACGCGCCCACGATCAAAAAGCCCAGCCCGATGTAGCCGACAACGGTGGGAATCGTCAGGAAGAGTACCTGCCGCGCCGAGCGGTCCACCCGGCCCAGGAACGATTCGAGCTGGGCGTGGCTGATGCGCGACAGCTCGGGCAACTCTGAGGCGGCTACCGAGAGGCCGAAGAGGCTGACGGGGAGGATGTAGAGCGTCTGGGCGTAGCCGAGCGCCCCCACTGCCCCGGCGGCCAGGAGCGAGGCCAGGAACAGGTCGAGCCAGGTGGAGAGCTGGGCCACACCGCGCCCGGCCACCACCGGCCCGAACGCGCCTATCGCTTCGCGTACCCCCGTCACGTTCGTCGAGAACGAGAAGCGGAACCCCTTCATCAGCTTAAACACGAGCGGAAGCTGCACGAGGAACTGCAACAGGCCGCCCACGAGCGCGCCGATGAAGGCTGCAAAGAGCAGGTCCGTCAGCACGTCCGACGCGAGAGCCTCGGCGTCGGCGGCGAAAGGGTTGCCCACGATTAGGTAAGCCGCCACGAAGAGCGCCGCGATGATGGCCGCGTTCCACAGCACCGGGGCGAAGTAGGGGAGGAAGAACCGGCGGTGGCTGTTGAGCACCCCGAGCGCCCACGCCGAGAGCACAAGGAGGCCTGTCATCGGAAAGATGAGGCGGACGGCGGCCACCGAAAGCGTGTAGCGGTTCACAACGAGTTCGCCCGCGGCTACCTTCGCCGCGTCGTCGGTGAAGCCCGGCGCGAGGATGGTCACGACGTAAGGCGCCAGGACGACGCCCAGCAAGACGAGGGCCGCCGCTGCCGCCAGAAGGAGGCCGAAGATGGCGCCGGCAAACCGCCCCGCCGCTTCGCGCCGCCCCTCCTCGATCAACCGGCTGTAGATGGGGATGAACGCCGCCGAGATGGTGCCCTCGCCGAGGAGGTTCTGCAACACGTTCGGCCCCCGGAAAGCCACGCGAAACACGTCGGCGTGGGCGCTGACACCGAAAAAGTAGGCCGTCGCCACCTCGCGCAAAAAGCCCATCAACCGGCTGGCGAGGATGCCGGCGGCGACGGTCCCGGCGGCACTCGTGCCGGCTTGCTGTGAGGGTTCGACTTCGGCCATGAAGAAAGAAGCGTGGCGGTGGCGGGGTGGGCGCTCTCACTTAGCGCCGCTGCCCTCGGCTGTTCCCCGCCAGAACGCGTCCGCTTACGAAAGATCAGAAAAATAACGAACAGCGAGGTGGTAGCCGGTCATCCCCAGGCCGGTGATCTGCCCCACACAGACCGGCGCGATGAGCGATTTCTGTCGAAAAGCTTCGCGCGCGTGGACGTTGGAGAGGTGCACCTCTATTACAGGCACCATGATGGCCGCCACCGCGTCGCGCAATGCCACCGACGTGTGCGTGAAAGCGCCGGGGTTGAACACGATAGCGTCAACGCCTTCCTCCGGCGCAGCGTGCAGCCGGTCGATGAGTTGGCCTTCATGGTTGCTCTGGAAAAAAGAGAGGTCGTGCGCGGGGAAAGCCTCCCGCAGCCCCGTCGCCAGGTCATCGAGCGTATCGTGGCCGTAGACGTCTGGCTCCCGCGTGCCCAGCAGGTTCAAGTTCGGCCCGTTCAAAATCAAGATCTTCATGCGTGATTCAAAAAGAGTGAGAAGCTCCACAAGAGGGCGCAGCCCGACTGATGCCAGTAAATCCCAAGCTCCAAATCCCAAAGGTTTTAGCGGATACCCTTTGGCGCTTGGGAAGTGGAGCGAGGAATTTCAAATGTCAGGCCATCGTAGCCCAGGTTGATGCCGTCGGGGAGGCCGGCGTCGGTTTCTTCGTGGAGGATGCTGTGGGTCATATGGATGAAATAGGTCTGCCGCGCGCCGATGCGCCGCGCCGTCTCCACCGCCTCTTCGATGGTGAAGTGGGTCGGGTGGTGCTCGTGGCGGAGGGCGTCGAGGACCAGCACGTCGAGGTCGTGGAGCTTATCGAAGCTATGGTCGGGCAGGGCACTCGTGTCGGTGAGGTAGGCGAAGCGGCCGATGCGGTAGCCGTACATAGGCAACGCGCCGTGGAACACGTCGATAGGCTCCACCCGCACCGGGCCGAGGTCGTCGTAACGGCTCGACACGTCGAACGGGCCCTCGATACGGCGAAGGGCAAGGTCGGGGACGCCGGGGTAGGTGCCATCCCGGAAGATATAAGGAAACATGTTGTCAAGCACCTGCGCGGTGTTGGCGCGGGCGTAACAGGGGAGGGTGGCGCGGTTGCCGAAGAAGAAGGGTCGCAGGTCGTCCAGGCCCACCACATGGTCGAAGTGGTGGTGGGTGAAGAGGACGGCGTCGATGCGGCCCAGCTGCTCACGGAGGGCCTGCCGGCGGAAGTCCGGCCCGGTATCGATGACGAGGCCGAGGCCGTCGGCCTGGACGTAGGCAGCGCACCGCGTGCGTTCGTCGCGCGGGTCGGCCGAGGTGCAGACGCGGCACCGGCAGCCGATGACCGGCACGCCCGTGGAGGTGCCGGTGCCCAGGAGGGTTACCTTCAGCGCCTCGTCAGTCGCCATCGAACGCCTCGCCGGCTTCTACGAGGTCCGTGGTCGCCGCGTCGAGGCGGGCCCAGGCATCTTCGAGGGCGTGGCGCACCGCCGGACGCAGGAAGACCGTTTCGAGGGGCTCGTCGCGCAGGCTCTCGGCCAGGATGACGAGGTGCACCTCGGGCAGATGCCGTTTGTTGAGGACGATCATCTCGGCATCCCCCACGACGCAGCGCCCGCCCCGGAAGTTGCCTTTTTCGCGGCGTACCGCCAGCCCGAGCTGCCCGGCGGTTTCCTCCAACTCACGCACAATCTGTTGGGGTTTCATAAAAGGGTTTTCGGTTGTCGGTTGATCGGTTGTCTTTCTCCTTCCGCGCTTTAGTGGGCGAACGAGGGGCAGGCGCGCGGCCGTCCCTACCCACGCGCGGAGCGGCGTGCTGTTTCAACATCCGGCTGCTGTTCGGAGGAGCCGAACCGAGGCAGAGGGTGTTACGTGCCGGCAAGGCCAGGCGGACTTGAAATTTTGCGCAGAAATAGGTAACCCCAGTTGCGCCGTATCTATCTTGTCATTTCGACTTCGCGGGGATGACGGAGAGAAATCCTTTCGAGCCACGGGGCACAACTTGGGTTAAATTAAAGGGTGCTTTCCCGCCCTCTTAAGCATCCTCGACTTTTCTCGCGGATGCTCGCTTCCACGGTGCTCCGCATCGTAAAGGGACACGGGGCATCCTCGGCTTCGTTGCCACGTAGGAGCAGGGGAGCGAGCAGCTCGAGGAGACGAAATCTACGACCTCTCCTCAGTGCTTTCCTTTTTTTTTGCTCCACCCAGATCCAATGCGATACCTGCTACTGTTCCTCGTCCTCGTCGCGCTGCCCACCCCGGTCTCTGCCATGCCCGAAGTCGAGGTGCCGGCGGCGTTGATTTCTACAGCGGAGGCGCCGAAGATCGACGGTGTGCTCGATGATCCCATCTGGCAACGCCTCGACCCTATCACCGACTTCCGCCAGCGCGAGCCCGTGGAGGGCGCCGAAGCGACCGAGCGCACTGAGGTCCGCATCGCCTATGACGCCGACCATCTCTACTTCGGCTTTATCATGCACGACCGCGAGCCGGCGAAGGTGCGCGCCAACGTCTTCGACCGAGGGGGGCGCATCGACAAGGACGACCGCGTCATCATCGCCCTGGACACCTACCACGACCGCCGCAACGCCTACATCTTCGAGATCAACCCGCTCGGCACCCAGGACGATGCCCTCCTGACCGACGAGCAGTCCACCAACTGGAACTGGGACTGCGTCTATTACAGTGAGGGGCGCGTGACTGAGCGCGGCTGGGAGCTTGAGGTGGCCATCCCGTTCTCTCAGATCCGCTTCGCAAAGGTCGAGCCGCTCAACATGGGCGTGGCCATCATGCGGACGATCAACCGCAAGAACGAGACGGCCATCTGGCCCTATATCAGCCCCGACTTCCGGATGGGCATTTTCCAGGTGTCGCAGTACGCCGCCCTCACGGGCCTGCATGGCATGAAACGCGGGCGGCACCTGGAGATCAAACCCTACCTCCTCACCGGCGCCCAGACGCGCGATGTGGGGCCGAACCGCGAAGCCGACATCGTGCGCGACGTGGGCGTGGACGTCAAGTACGGCGTCACGTCCAACCTCACGCTCGACCTCACGCTCAACACCGATTTCGCCCAGGTGGAAGCGGACAACGCCCAGATCAACCTGACGCGCTTCAACCTTTTCTTCCCCGAGAAGCGCGAGTTTTTCCTTGAACGCGCCGGCCTCTTTACGTTCGGCAACGCGGGGGAGACGGAGGTCTTCTTCAGCCGGCGCATCGGCATCACCAACGACATCCTGGCCGGCGCCCGCCTGACCGGGCAGGCCGGCCCCGTCTCGCTCGGCCTGTTGAACATCCAGACGAAGCAGGAGGAGGGCGTGGCCGGCTCCAACCACGGCGTGGCCCGCGTCCGCGCCGACGTCCATCCGCGCGCCACCGTCGGCGGTCTCTTCGCCAACCTCGAAGGCCCGGATGCTTTCAACCGCGCCCTGGGCGTCGATGGGACGGTCCGCCTTCTGGGCAGCAGCCGCATCGATGCCTGGTTCGCCAACGTGTGGGATACGGACAAGGCCGCTTCGGACGCCGCCGGTAGCCTCGATGCGCTCCTCCGCAACGACCGCTACAGCCTCGAATTCGGCTACACGAACGTCGGTACAAATTTCCAGCCCGCCATCGGGTTCGTGCGCCGCCTCGACATGATCCGCTACCGGAGCGAGGTCGGCTTCCGCCCCCTCGTAGGCGACGGGAGCGGGTTCGTGCGCCGCCTGAGCTTTTTCGTCGAGGGCGAATACATCGAGGGGCAGGATCACGAGAAGCAGTCCACCGAGATCGAAGGGTCGGCCTTCGTCTTCTTCCGCGCGCGGGATCATGCGGGGATCGAAGTAGGGCGCGCCTTCGAGCGGCTGGAGGCGCCCTTCTTAATCCGTCCCGACGTGGAGATCGTTCCCGGCGATTACACCTTCGACACGATCACTTTCTTCGGCTCGTTTGACCAGAGTCGCCGGCTCTACGCCAGCCTTGAGGTGGAGGCAGGCTCGTTCTTTGACGGCACGCGCACCGGGCTGAGCGGGCAACTCGGCTTCCGGTTTTCCAAGCACCTTAAGATGGAGGGCCTCCTCAACCACAATATCATCGCCCTGCCTTTCGACAACGGCGATTTCAGCGCCACCGTAGCGGGGTTGACGGTGCAGGTGGCGACCAGCCGGAAGCTCTTCGCCAACGCGCTCGTCCAGTACGACAACTTCTCCAAAGCGCTGCAAGCCAACGTGCGCGTGAACTGGATCCACACGCCCGGCAGCGACCTCTTCCTCGTCTTCAATACCGGCTACGTCTTCCAGGACCGCCTCTCGTTCCGCGAGAGCGCCCTCCGCAACCGCGCCGGTGTGGCGAAGGTGACGTACCTGATTACGTTGTAGACGAATAGAGGAATGGACGAGTGGACGAATCTTATTCCTCAAGGTCGGCACTCGTCGGTTCGTCAGGGCGAAGGATCTTGAAAGCTCGTATCTTTGGTTCGTCGTGAATCCCTTCCGCTCTTTTCGTCTGCGAGAAAAACCATGCTACGCGTCACTCAGCTTTTCCCCATTCTCCTGACCGGATGCTGCCTGCTGCTGGCGATGTCGGCCAGCGTCAACTGCCCCTGCTCCATCTGGAGCCCCTCCGACGTGCCCGGCACGACGTCAATCAACGACCCCAATGCCATCGAGATGGGGGTCAAGTTCCGCGCCGACGTCGACGGCTACATCATGGGCCTGCGCTTCTACAAAGGAGCCACCAACACCGGCACCCACACCGGCTCCCTCTGGGATTCAGCCGGCAACCTGCTCGAATCGGCCCT
>JAHEMB010000027.1:13282-13780 GCA_024643915.1 Rhodothermaceae bacterium
CTGCGAGAAAAACCATGCTACGCGTCATTCAGCTTTTCCCCATTCTCCTGACCGGATGCTGCCTGCTGCTGGCGATGTCGGCCTGCGAGAACCGCTCCGACGATACTGGAGCCGCCGCCGCCGGGACGCCCTCCGCCGACGTTGGCCCGTGCGACGACGACAACGGCGGCATCACGCTCCCCGACGGCTTCTGCGCCGTCGTCGTGGCCGAGGACGTCGGCCCGGCCCGCCACCTCGTGGTGAGGGACGACGGCGCCCTCTACGTGGCGCTCCGCAATGGCCGGGGCGGTGAGAAGGGCGGCATCGTGGCCCTGCGCGACACCTCGGGTGACTACCGCGCCGACGTGCGGGAGCGCTTCGGGTTCGACGGCGGGACGGGGATCGACCTGCATGGCGAGTACCTGTATTTCGCCACCGACACGTCGGTGGTGCGCTACCGGCTGCCGGCAAGCGGCCTCGTGCCTGAGGGCGAGCCGGAGCGGGTGGTCGGCGGCTTTA
>JAHEMB010000573.1 GCA_024643915.1 Rhodothermaceae bacterium
GGCGCCCCTCTCACAACGCGGGCCGCCCGAGGATCCCGGCTGCGCCGGGGAAAGGCTACACGAACGTGTAACCAAAGAAAAGCCTCTCGCGCAGCCGGGTTCGCGGAGTTCCTTTGAAAATCATGCGCCGAGAAAATCACCGCCCGAATTCTTCCCGCTCGTAGAGCACCCGCCGATCCGCTGAGAAACGCCCGCCGAAACAGTCGAGGCCTTCCTGTCGCATCGCCTCGGCGTGCTGGCCGAAATACGCCTGGAGGCTCTTCCAATCCTTGAGACAATAGTGGACGATCCAGTACTGCCGCCCGCCCTCGGGGTCAAGCATGTACCACATCGCCCCGACGAAACCATCGAAGGGCAGGATCTCCTGGATGTGAACCGCCCCAGGTTTGCCGGAGACTCCAAACTTTGAGAACTTGGAGTCATGAACAAGCCAACTTTGAGCGAGCCTTGACCCTGTACGAGCGCGCCGGGGATACCGGCGGTCGGGTGGCCGCGCTCAAGAACATCGGAAACGTCCACCTCACGCACGACGCCTTTGACGAGGCCCTCCGCCTCTACGAAGAAGCACTCACGCTCGACGAGAGGGCGATGGACCCTCGCGAGCGCGCTGATCTCATCGGCAATATTGGCATCGCTCACGATCTCCGAGGAGACTACGACCGCGCACTTGACTACTACGGGCAGCCCCTGGCGCTCGCGGAAGAGCAGGGCGACGGCCGAGCGCAGGCCGACGCGCTCAACAACATCGGGGCCGTCCATGCCAGCCGAGGTGCCTACGACGAGGCGCTCGACTTCTACCGACGCTCGCTTTCGATTGAAGAGGCCCGTTGGGCGGCTCTGGGCTTGCTCGGCGCGCCCTTCAGCACTACATTGAAGAAACCACCGTGGTGCGGTGCGTACACGCCTGTGCTCAGGCAGCCTGAAGGGAACCGTTTGCGAGGTGGAGCACGCCTGCTATGGGAGAACTTCTATCCAAACAATTCGACATGCCGGATGAGCTGATCTCTCAGTCCAGGCTCACCGGGCAACTGGTATTGCTGGGAGAGACGTACGTGGCCCGTTACAGGCACGAGCCGGGATGGCGGTGGTCGCACGATGTGCAGCCGCTCGTGGGCACGCCAAGCTGCCAGTTCCATCATCAGGGGTTTGCCTTGTCGGGTCGCCTACACGTAGTCACGGCTGAAGGCGCCGAACGGACGATAGAGGCGGGCGAAGCCTTCAACATCCCGCCCGGTCATGACGCGTGGGTGCTGGGCGAGGCGCCCTTTGTCTCGGTGGAATTTGTCGGTGTGCGGGACTGGGCGCGCCCGGCAACGTCCGGGGAGCGCGTCCTCGTCACGCTCCTGTTCACCGACCTCGTCGGATCAACGGCGCTGGCCGCCCGGCTGGGCGATGCCTCCTGGAAGGGACTGCTGTCTCGACACCACGACCGTGTGCGGCAGGAGCTCGACCGCTTCCGCGGCTACGAGATCGATACCACAGGGGACGGGTTTCTCGCCATCTTTGACGGGACGGCGCGGGCGGTGCGCTGTGCAGGAGCGCTCTGCGAGGCAGCCCGTCAGGATGGCCTGTCGATCCGCGCGGGCGTCCACTCGGGCGAAGTGGAGCGCTATGTGGACCGTGTGCGCGGGGTGGCGGTTCACGTAGCGGCGCGCATCATGGCGCTGGCGGGGCCGGGCGAGGTTCTCCTCTCTGCCTCCACGATGGCCCTCCTTGAGGGCTCGGGCCTGCAATGCGTGGACGCCGGAGATCACGTTTTGAAGGGGCTGGACGGGCCGCGTCGGCTCTATCGCCTCGTCTCCCCCGAGCTGGCACCTGCTCATGGCCTCGCCCCCCTTGATCTCCGGGTGGGCTAACCCTTTCAGCACACGTGGCCGGCGCCCGACTGGTCGAGCGCCGAGGCCATGGCCCCCGGCCTCCTCCTGCCCCGGAAGGACCTCCTCAACGGGGACACTCGAGTTTGTCGTCTCCGACCCAAGTGTTGAGGAGCCAGGGTGGCCGCTGCAGACGAACGCAGGGCGGGGATGACCACCTCTTCATGCTGGCGAACGAGGCGGATCGTGAGGCGGCCATTGATGTGATCGAGCAGAGCGGGTACGGAGCCAGATGCGGAGCGCCCTCAAGAGCAAGCTGTAGGGCTGGGACAAGACGCCTATCCTGGCCGGGGCCCTCGGACGACTTCATCGCGGGGCCTTCGCATTCTTTCTTGAGGTAGAGACGGAGCTGATCAGCCTGCTCTTCGAGAAGAGAGAGGATATCGCATACTCCGTGGAGGGCGGCAGGTGCGCCCGGTGGTGGTAGCCGTGTGCCCAAGCGGAGGTAACGGCTGTGAGGGCGGAGGAAGCGGCACTCGAGCCCGCGAACTTGCCAACTGCGGGACTCTTCTCAACCGGCGTACCCCGGACGAAATTTATCGCCCATATTGCTTGCGTGGGACAACTGCAATACCTTGGCAGTTACTGGCTTTTCGTGCTGAAGCGATCGATCGGTTTGGAGCAGGCACATCCCGTAAGCAGCACGCCAGGTTCACGGCAGAAGGCAAGCAGACAATCTCAAAACAGATAGCCCGTGCACCGGCACCCGGGTAACCAATCAGCCGTCTCCTGCAGG
The DNA here is from genome assembly GCA_024643915.1 of Rhodothermaceae bacterium. GTDB lineage: Bacteria > Bacteroidota > Rhodothermia > Rhodothermales > JAHEMB01 > JAHEMB01. The sequence goes on from JAHEMB010000573.1 coordinate 2,611, forward strand.
TCGGAGACTCCTGTTACACCAGCGGGAGACGCATAGACGGTAGCCGGGGGGGCATGGAGGGAGAACACGCCATGACAGACGCTACGCTAGACCCCCAGGTTGAGGCGGCGAACGCCTACGAAGCGCTGTTCGTACCGGCGCTCTTCAGCCAGTGGGCGCAGAAAGTCGCTGACGCCGCACGCGTTGAGCGCGGCCAACGCGTGTTGGATGTTGCATGCGGCACCGGCATCCTGGCGCGGGAGGTGGCCTCGCGGGTGGGATCAACCGGGTCTGTTGCCGGGCTGGACGCGAGCCCCGGCATGCTGGAGGTGGCCAGACAGCACGCTCCAGGCGTCGACTGGCGGGCGGGCGCCGCCGAAGCGCTCCCGTTTGCGCCGCAGGCCTTCGACGTCGTGGTGAGCCAGTTCGGCCTCATGTTTTTTACGGACCGCCGTCAGGCCCTTCGCGAAATGCTGCGGGTCCTGGTGCCGGGAGGCCGATTGGCCGTGGCCGTGTGGGGTGCCCTCGAGAGCATGCCCGCCTATGCGGCCGAGGTGTCCCTCCTGGAACGAGTAGCCGGACGGCCGGCGGCCGATGCCCTGCGTGCGCCTTTTGCGCTCGGCGACCCGCGCGCGCTGGCGGCGCTTTTCCGAGAGGCCGGCGTGGAATCCGTGGAGGTCGCCACCGATCGGGGCATGGCACGGTTCCCCGACATCCGCACCCTCGTAGAGGCCGACTTGCGGGGCTGGTTGCCGGTCGTGGGGGTGCTGCTCCCCGAGGCGTTGAACCAACGCATCCTGAACGAGGCAGAAGAGGC
>JAHEMB010000574.1 GCA_024643915.1 Rhodothermaceae bacterium
GAACACGTCGTCCTGGGCGATGACCCGCCCGGCGTTCATCACCACCACCTCGTCGGCGAGCCGGGCCACCATCTCCCGGATGGCTGCCTGCGTCGAGATGTCCACGCACTTCGCGTACTCTGCCTTGGCGGTGCCTTCGCGCAGGCCCGGGATGTCGCGGAACTGGCGACCCACCTCCTTGATCATGTCACCCGCGGCCCGGCCCACGGCGCCCATCGCCATGGCGCTGAACACGTAGGGGAGCATCGCGCCGATGAGCAGGCCGGCCAGGATGACCGGGTTCGCCACGTCGATGTTCTGCACGCCCGCCTGTTGCATGTAGGCGGCGAAGAGGGCGAGGGCGGTGAGGGCGGCCGAGCCGATGGCGAAGCCCTTGCCGATAGCAGCGGTCGTATTACCGACGGCGTCGAGCGTGTCGGTGCGCTCGCGGACCTCCGCCGGCAGGTGCGCCATCTCGGCGATGCCGCCCGCGTTATCGGAGATCGGCCCGTAGGCGTCCACGGCGAGCTGGATGCCCGTCACCGAAAGCATACCCACGGCCGCGATGGCAATGCCGTACAGTCCGGCGAAGTGGAACGCACCGATGATGGCGAGGGCGAGGATGATAGCAGGCAGCCCGGTGGAGTACATCCCCACCCCCAGGCCCGCGATGATGTTTGTCGCCGAGCCGGTCACGCTCTGGTTGGCAATGCCCGTCACCGGCTTGGTGTGCGTACCCGTGTAATACTCCGTCACGAGGCCGATCAACACGCCCGCCAACAGGCCGATCAACACAGCCCAGAAGATGCCCATCGTCGAGTATACGAAGCCGGCTGCGTCGTTCCAGGAATCCGGCAGCATCCACTGGATAATGCCGAACGCGAGGATCGCCATGACGGCGGCCGCGCCGAATTCGCCCGTATTGAGCGCTTTCTGGGGGTTACCGCCCTCTTTCACCTTCACGAAGAGCGAGCCGATGATGGAGACGATGATGCCGACGGCCGCCAGCACGAGCGGCAGCAGCACCGCGCCCAGGCCGTTGAAGGTGAGGTCGTTGACCTGGAGGGCCGGGATGAAGGCCGCACCCAGCACCATCGTACCGATGATGGCGCCAACGAAGCTTTCGAAGAGGTCGGCGCCCATGCCGGCGACGTCGCCCACGTTGTCGCCCACGTTGTCGGCGATGGTGGCAGGGTTGCGGGGGTCGTCCTCGGGGATGCCTTCGTAGACCTTGCCCGCGAGATCGGCGCCCACGTCGGCGGCTTTCGTGTAGATGCCGCCGCCCACGCGCGCAAAAAGCGCGATGGACGAGGCGCCGAGCGAGAAGCCGGAGATGACGTTGATGACCTTGGCGACGTCCCACTCGGTCAGGTTGTTGTAGAGGAGGAAGAGCGTGCCCAGCCCGAGCACGCCCAGCCCGACCACGCACAGCCCCATCACGAGGCCACCCGAGAAGGCGACGTTGAGGGCGGGGCCCAGGCCCGTCCGAGCGGCGTTGGTCGTCCGCACATTGGCTTTCGTCGCCACCGTCATGCCGATGAATCCGGCGAGGGCCGAGCAGAACGCGCCCGTGATGAACGACACCGCCACCATCCACGAGGTGCTCGCCTGTCCGATGTTGGCCACGGCCAGCAGGGCGGCCACCGCCATGACGAAGACGACGAGCACGCGGTACTCTCGCCGCAGAAACGCTTTCGCGCCCTCGGCGATGTTACCAGCGATCTCGATCATCTCCGGCGTACCGGCATCCTGCCGGCTCACCCACTGGGCGCGGGTAAAAGCATAGCCGAGCGAAATGAGCCCGGCTACGGGTACCAGATACATTATCCAGGTTTCCATGTAAACGAATGACCTCCTGTTCGATTAGGGTTTTACCAGTCTCCTCCTGCGCAACATGGGGGAGGCTTGGCCGCCCGCCCGCTTTTCGTTTCGCGGGCTGCGACGCTTCCACGCTCCTGCATCGAGGGAAGTCCGGTCTCTTGTCTTCCGATGATTTTGAGTCCGGGAAAATATTGAGGAAAAGGCAGATGTTTCAGCCCTTAACCCAGTTTTCGTAAGGGCGCGGTTAGCCCTCAGCTTCAATTGAACCGATTCATGGCGGGCACGATGCCTTCGCGGACGAACGTAAAGGCGGCGTCGCGGGCGCGGACGAGGGCCTCTTCGACGAGCGGCTGTTGCTCGTCAGAGAAGGGCGCGAGGACATAATCGACCTGCTGCCCACGCGAGAAGTCACTGCCCACCCCGAAGCGGAGGCGCGGCACGTTATCGGTGCCGAGGGCGTCGATCACATCCTGCATGCCGTTGTGCCCACCCGCGCTGCCCTGCGGCCTGAGGCGTAGCTGCCCCGGCTCCAGGTTGATGTCGTCATAGACGATGAGCAGGTCGGTGGGATTGAGGCCGTAGCGGCCCACGAGGTTGCGGACAGCGGCGCCGCTCAGGTTCATGAACGTCTGCGGCTTGGCCACACCGAAGGGATAGCCGCGAAAGCTTCCCCAGCCGACGAACACGTTCCCCTTCTCGTGCTGCAAGGAAACCTTCGCCCGCACGGCCACGGCGTCCGCCACGTCGAACCCGACGTTGTGGCGCGTCCCTTCGTACTCCCGCCCTGGATTACCCAGCCCGACGATCAGCCGCTTTGCTCTCGGCATAGTTGACTAATGAGTGGGGGAAAGGGAGAATGGGAGCGTGGGAGACTTTGTTTTCCCCCATTCTCCCATTCCTCCACGCTCCCATTCTAGCCTTCCTCGCCGGCCGGGTCGCCGTCGGCGGCTTCGCCTTCGGCGCCTTCCTCGCCTTCTTCGAGCTCGCCTTCGAGCAACAGGCCTTCCTCTTCTTCCTCCACCGGCTCGAGGCGCGGCGGCACCACCGTGACGAGCGTCTGCCGATCCTCGGCATCAAACTCAACGCCTTCGATCTCCAGATCGCTGACGTGAAGCGAGTCGCCGATGGAGAGGCCCGACACGTCGATGCTGATATGATCAGGGATATCTTTCGGCAGGCAGGTGATCGCGATCTCGTTCATGATGAACTGCGTATCGCCGCCCTCGGTCTGCCCAACCGGGGTCCCCTCGAAATGAATCGGCACCGTGAGCGAGATCTTCTCGCCCGCCAGAAGCACCTGGAAGTCGGCGTGGATGGGGTCCTCGCTGACGGGGTGGAAGTCGATGTTCTTGACGATGCAATCCCAGCTCTGCCCCTCCACCGAGAGCTTGATGCGGTGGAACTCATCGGTGTAGATGAGCGGGTGGAGTTCGAGTTTGGGCACGCGGAACGTGACCGGCTCGACGTTATGGCCGTAGAGCACACACGGCACCTCGCCCCCGCGGCGCACCGCACGGGCCGCCCGCGTCCCCGTCTCGCGGGGCTTGGCTTCAATCTGGATAGCGTCCATGATTCTCTTTTTCGGGTTTCGCGTTTCGGGTTTC
>JAHEMB010000575.1 GCA_024643915.1 Rhodothermaceae bacterium
GATGATGGCGCGCTACTCTATCGGTGGCATCCCCGTCGTGGATGGCGAGCGGCGGCTGGTGGGCATCGTCACCAACCGCGACCTGCGCTTCCAGCCTGACGCGCACGAGACGCTACGCAATATCATGACGGCCGAGGGCCTCATCACGGCCCCCATCGGTACGACCCTGGAGAAAGCCGAGGCGTTGTTGCAGGAGCATAAGATTGAGAAGCTGCCGGTGGTGGACGAAGCGGGCTACCTCAAGGGGCTCATCACGTTCAAGGATATTCAGAAAAAGCGGCAGTTTCCGAACGCCAGCAAGGACGAGCACGGGCGGCTCCGTGTGGGCGCTGCCGTCGGCGTGACGTCCGATCTGCTCGACCGTGTTGCTGCCCTCAAAGAGGCAGGGGTCGATTTTGTCGTCATCGATACGGCGCACGGGCACAGCGAGGGGGTGCTGACTACGGTTGAGCGCGTCCGGGGGAAATACGAGGGCTTCGACCTGATCGCCGGCAATGTCGCCACCGCCGAGGCCACGCACGACCTCATCCGAGCCGGCGCTGACGCTGTGAAGCTCGGCATTGGGCCTGGGTCGATCTGTACAACGCGCATCGTGGCGGGCGTTGGCGTGCCGCAGCTCTCGGCCATTATGGAGTGCGCCGCTGTGGCGCGGGAACTTGGCGTGCCCCTCATCGCTGACGGTGGAATCAAGCAAACGGGCGATATCCCCAAGGCGCTTGCTGCCGGGGCGCACACTGTCATGATCGGGGGTCTGTTCGCGGCGGTGGAGGAGAGCCCGGGAGAGACCATCATCTACGAGGGCCGAAAATACAAGAGCTACCGGGGCATGGGATCCATAGGGGCGATGCAGGCCGGCAGCAAGGACCGCTATTTCCAGGATGCCGAGGACGATATCAAGAAGCTGGTGCCGGAAGGCATCGAAGGGCGCGTGCCGTACAGCGGGCGGCTGGGCGAGGTCATTTTCCAGATGATCGGCGGCTTGCGTGCGGCGATGGGGTACTGCGGTTGCGCTTCTATCGAGGATCTGTACGAGCACGCTCAGTTCGTCCGTGTCACCGACAGCGGCATCCGCGAGAGCCACCCGCACAATGTCCGCATCACCCGTGAGGCGCCCAACTACAGCCTCCGTTTCTAGCCGGTACTCCTTTTGCGAATCGATAGAATACAGGAGTTACTGGCAACGCACGGGGCCGAGGCCGTCTTGCTCACGTTCCTGCCCGATGTGCACTGGGCCGTAGGCTTCACAGGCTCCAATGGCCTGCTCATCGTCCGCCGCGACTCGGCCCATTTTCTCACGGACCGCCGCTACGAAGTGCAGGCCCACCAGGAAGTGCGAGGCGCTGAGGTCCATGTGCCCGGCTACGAACTGATCGAGCATGCGGCGAAGGAAAGCCTGCTGGGTACATCCGGAACCGTGCTATTTCAGTCCGACCATGTAAGCGTGGCTCACCTCGAAAAGTTGAAGGCGGCTTTTCCGGACGTCATCTGGCTGCCGGCGGCGGCATTCCTCACCGGGGCGGTGGCGCAGAAAGACCCTTCAGAAATTGAGCAGATGAAGGCGGCGCAGCACATCACCGAAGCCGTCTTCGAGCATCTTCTGGGCCTCATCCGGCCGGGCATCACCGAGCGCGAGGTGGCCGCTGAGATCGTCTATCAGCATCTGAGGGGCGGCGCCGAGCGCGTATCTTTCGACCCCATCGTCGCTGCCGGCCCGAACGGTGCCCTCCCACATCTGCGCCCCACGATCCGAACCATCCAGGCGGGCGACATGGTGGTAATTGATATGGGTTGTTATGTCGACGGCTACGCGAGCGACATGACGCGGACGCTTGCTGTCAGCGAGCCTGGTGCGGAGGCCCGGAGGGTCTACCAGATCGTCCGCGACGCCCAGCAGCGCGCCCTCGACTCGGCCCGAGCCGGCCTGACGACGAAGCACCTCGACGCCGCCGCGCGAGACGTGATCGAGCAGGCGGGTTACGGCGAGGCGTTCAGTCACAGCCTCGGTCATGGCATAGGGTTGCAGGTGCACGAATGGCCGCGCGTTTCCTATCTCACCGAGGATGTGCTACCGGAAAATGCCGCCGTCACCATCGAGCCGGGCATATATCTGCCCGACAAGTTCGGCGTTCGAATTGAGGATGTGATCGTACTACGCGCCGAGGGGCATGAAAACCTCACGGGAGCGCCCAAAGACCTGATTGTGCTCTGAGCGAATCGGATGACATGCCACCGCCAATAGTTTCTCCTCCGATGCATGACCCGATTCAGCGCCGCGTTCTGGTCGTCGCTTACTATTTCCCGCCGAAGGGCCTCAGCGGCGTGCAGCGCGTGGCGAAGTTCGTCAAGTACCTGCCGGCGTACGGCTGGCAGCCGACGGTGCTGACCGTGGAGCCTGGCGGCTATTTCGCATACGACGAATCCCTGTTGCGCGACGTAGTACAGGCCGAGATCGTCCGCACGGCCTCGTGGGATCCGACGCGGCTTTTCGGGAAGGAGACGACGGTGGCGTTGCCCTCTGAGCCGACACGACGAACCCTCTCTGCGCTGAGCCAGTTCTTTTTCGTGCCGGACAACAAAATTGGCTGGTGGCCCCACGCGGTGAGGGCCGGGATGCGGGTGTTGCGCGCGGGTGGCTACGACGCCATCTTCTCCACCGCGCCGCCGTACAGCGGGCACCTCATCGCCGCCTCGCTTAGCCGCCGGAGCGGCCTTCCGCTCGTGCTCGACTTCCGCGACGACTGGGTCGAGAACCCACGGCACGTTTACCCGACGGGTCTTCATCGGTGGCTGAATGCTATGATGGAAAAGCGCGTCGTCGGCGAGGCTTCGCATAGCTTCACCATCAACGAACCGATCCGTCGCGCCCTCCAGGAGCGGAGTGAACGGGCGGGCCTGCAGCCGTCGCTTTCCGTATTGCCGCAGGGCTACGATGAGAACGATTTTGATGTCGATACGCTAGGCGGTGAGGAGAGGAAGATGACCCTCCTTTACAGCGGCATCTTCTACGATGCCCAGACGCCAGACTTCTTTCTGCGCGCCCTCGCCGATCTGATAGCGCGCAAGCCCGAACTGCGCGACGAAATGGAGGCGGTCTTCGTCGGCCTGCTTCCTGAGAAATCACAAGCCCTGGCTGAGACCCTGCATATTGCCGCGTTGGTGAGGGCGGCGGGCTACTTGCCACACGATGCCGCCGTGGCGCACCTCAAAGGCGCCGACGTGCTTTGGATGACGATTGGCCGCCGCCCCGGCGCCGAGGGCATTTCGACAGGCAAGCTGTACGAATACATGGGGGCGCGCAAACCCATTCTGGCCCTCGTTCCGGAGGGCGCGGCGAAAAACGCGCTCGAACCCTACGGCGCTGCGTACATGGTGCCACCGGACGACGTTCAAGCCAT
>JAHEMB010000576.1 GCA_024643915.1 Rhodothermaceae bacterium
CCCGGACATGGAGCTCGAGGTAGGGCAGACGGCTACCTTCACCGGCACGGTCAACGAGGCCGATGCCACGAAGCCGCTGACCTATACCTGGAACTTCGGCGACGGCTCGACGGCTGAGGGGCTCATTGCGTCGCACAGCTACAGCAACGGCGGATCCTACACCGTGACCTTCACGGCGGCGAACCTCCGCAGCACGGATTCGGCATCCTGTACCGTCCGCGTGCGTGAGCCGGTGGCGGCAGAGGTCATCTCGATCTCGGCCAACCCGATGAACCCCTGCGTGCCGCCGCGCGGCCAGGGCGACCCCGTCCAGTTCAGCTCGAACGTCCGCGGCGATACCCCGCTGACCTACGAGTGGGACTTCGGCGACGGCAACACCGGTACGGGCGCCAACCCGAGCCATCGTTACAGCGCACCGGGCACCTACACCGTCAGCCTGACCGTCTCGAACGACGGCGGCAGCGACACGGAGACGATGACGCTCAACGTGGACGTGTGTGAGCCCGAGTACTGCGCGGACATCACCGAGATGAACCCGGTCTACTTCGAGCGCAATTCGAGCACACTCAGCGACGAGGCCCGCGCCTCGCTGCAAGAGAACCTGCAGATCCTGCAAGATTGCCCGAACATCTGCGTGACGATTGAAGGCTGGGCCACGGTAGGCGAACGCAACGCGCAGCAGCTTGCTGAGGACCGCGCCCGCGCCGTCGAGCAGTACTACATCGACAACGGGGTGGCTGCAAGCCGCATCACGATGGGCGAGATGCATGTCGTCCGTGGCATGAAGAAGGCGGGTGCCGCCGACTTCCGCCGCGCCGACACCATCCCCGGCCCGTGCATGTAATCCCTGAATCGGCCTGACGGCCCTGTGCCGTCAGTCTGATCTGCAACAAACGAGGCGGGTCTGCTCTCTGCGAGCGGGCCCGCCTCGTTTTTTTATTTACGGCCCCAGTGCGGCGCAGTCCGTCAGGGCATGAGAAATGCTACAAGGGTGCGATATCGCAGCCTCTCCTCCCGAAGATCAGCCAGGGATCTTTATAAGACGCAACTGGGGTTACCGGCTCTGCGTGATAGGATGAATGCCAGATTGCCTGCGGCTTTTCGACTTCGGCGTCACGGCCTTCACGCACAACGGAAAGACGACACAGGCACCCTCACCCACAGAATCTGCTCACCTGCGCTAAGGCCGGCCTGAACGGTATACGAAACGCCTTGATTGGCACGTTTTTCTCTTTATAAGCTAGTGCGCGTTGGAACGACCATCCCTGTCGATCTGACACATTTGGCAGGTTTTTAGAGCGTTGTCCGGCCTGTGCCGTGAGCAGAAAGAAACATTCGACCATAAAGCACCCACCCACCATGACTGGAAAAGGAAAAGTATCCATCGCCCTCTTGCTAGCCGTCGCCTTCGTGGCCGGCATCTTCTTCACCACCGCCGGGGCCAATATCTTCGACCTGGGCGACCGCATCGGCACCGACAGCCTGGCCGGCGGCACCCGCCTCGCCGTAGACACCAAGCAACTCGGCAGCGCCGTCGATGTGCAGGATGCCTTCGTCGAGGTGGCCGAGGCCGTCAACCCCACGGTGGTGCAGATCCGCGCCGATAAAATCATGACCCAGCGCGGTGGCCGGCAGAATCCGTTTGAAGGGACGCCGTTCGAGGACTTCTTCGGTGGGCAGCAGGGCGCGCCCGAGCAGGAGTTCCGCTCGCAGGGTCTAGGCTCGGGCGTCATCGTGAACGAGGAAGGGTTTATCGTCACCAACAACCACGTCGTCGAGAGCGCCGAGGACCTGCGGGTCGTCCTGTTCGACGGGCGCGAGTTCGAGGCTGAGATGGTCGGCGCCGACCCCGTCAGCGACGTTGCCGTCATCAAGATCAATGATGGTAACAACCTGCCCTATGTCTCCTTCGGTGATACAGAGGACGTGCGCGTGGGGCAGTGGGTGATGGCCTTCGGCTCGCCCCTCTCGGCGGACCTGAGCAACACGGTAACGGCCGGCATCATCAGCGCGCTCGGTCGGTACACGCCCACCGGCCCCTCCGCGTCGCCCTATAGCCTAGGCAACTACATCCAGACCGACGCCGCCATCAACCCTGGCAACTCGGGCGGCCCCCTCGTTAACCTGCGGGGCGAGCTGATCGGCATCAACAACGCCATCTACACACGTACGGGCGGCTACCAGGGCATCGGCTTCGCCATCCCGGTGGATGTCGTCAAGAACGTAGCCGACCAGCTCATCGCGAACGGCGAGGTGCAGCGCGCCCGGCTGGGCGTGGAATACACGGCGGTGAGCGAGGCGCTCGCCCGCGCCCTCGACCTTCCGCGTGGTGCCGCCCAGGTGGGCCGCGTGGCCGAAGGCACCGCCGCCGACCGCGCCGGCCTCGAAGAGGGCGACATCATTGTGGAGTTGGACGGGCGCGCGCTGCGCGACCACCGCGACCTCTCCCAGACGATCCTGCTCAAGCAGCCAGGCGACACGATTGAGCTGACCCTCATCGACCCGGACACGGAGAAGCGCCGCACCGTCTCGGTGAAGCTCGGCGCGCTCGATGCCGACGCCGTGGCCCAGGCGAGCACACGCGGGCAGCAGCAGGAGCAACAGCCGGAGCTGCGCGAGGAGCTGGGCTTCAGCTACCAGAGCCTCAACGACCTCTCGCAGCAGCAGGCCGCCCGCCTCCGCATCGAGGACACCGCCCGCGCGGGCGTAGTCGTGACGGACATCGACCAGGGCAGCGAGGCGTTCCGCGACGCCGGCCTGCGCGCAGGCGTCATCATCACCGAGGTGGACCGCAAGCCCGTCCGCACCGCCGCCGACCTGGAGAAGATCTACCGGGATGTGAAGCCCGGCGCGACCTTCCTCGTCCGCTTCGAGATCCCCGGCACCGACGGCAGCCGCATCACTGCCCTTACCAAGCCCAAAGGCTGATTTTTTCCTCCATCTTCAGCACAGAGAAAAGCCGCCCGTTCCCTGAGAGCGTGCGGCTTTCTTGTTTGGATTAGCAATGCTCTGAGCCTCACTCCGTCGGCAACTCTCGACGGTTGACGGAGGGGCGCGTGAAGTACCAGGCCCATCCGATCAGCAGAAACTGTAGGGGCACACGCAGCCAGAGGTACGACGGCCCCTCGACGTGCCCACCCAGCCCCGTGTGATTGAGGGCCGCGTAGATGTTGGCCGGCAGCACGGCCAGCAGAAAAAGGATCAGCGCGTAGCCCGCCCATCGGTAGAATCCGTCAAGCAACAATCCCACCGCCCCGGCGATCTCCAGCACCCCGGTGAGGTAGACGAGAAACACAGGCGCAGGAAAGAACGGCGGGATCATCGCGGCCATCTCTTCGACGAGGAAGAAATGGGCGGCGCCGGTAAAGCAGAAAAGCACAGCGAGGGCC
>JAHEMB010000577.1 GCA_024643915.1 Rhodothermaceae bacterium
GAGGACACTCGGCCGCCCGTCCCGAACATCAACTGGCTGCTGCGCGCCGGGCGCAAGGGCGAGGGCCAGCGCCGTCCCGACTTGACGATCAACAACGTCTACGGGCTGATGAAGGCGGTGCAGTCGGGCGCCGGCCTCGGTGCCTTGCCGGATTTCATGGCGCACGAGAAGAACGACCTGGTGATGGTGCTGCCGGAGATGGACGGCCCGCAATTCGACAGCTATTTCGTCTATGCCGAGGAAATGCGGGCCTCTAAGCGAATTGCGGTGTTTCGCGATTTTCTTCTGCGCAAAGTGGCGGAATCCAAATTCTGACCGTCGGGGAACGAGGGGTCAGGCTTTATTTTTCACTATGAAACAATGGGTTATAAGATATGCGTATGCTGCATATCTCCACTGAGCATTTGTAATTAGTAAATTTGCAATGAAACCTTATCTTTCCCTTAGTTGATGTTGCATCGCAACATCGCCCGAGTGTCCGGCGCCCCCCGCCGGACCTCGACTTCCGGGCATCCCCCCGCCTGGAAGCCGGGCCTCCCACATATTGGAGGTCCCTCGTCTTTCAAGACGTAAAGCCTCCCTGTTCAACTTGCCGGGCCTTGGGCCCGGCAATTTTTTTTACGCCTTCCAGCCGACTTGGAAGTTCGGGAACTGCCAGGGGTCATCGAAGTCGCACCAGGGCTCCTTGAAGAGGGCGGCCCGATCCTTGATGGGCGACCAGTCCGTCGCCTGGCTGGCCATCTGCCCGAGATAGGGCCAAGCCAAACGCAGCACCTCGTCATGCGGCAGGTCCTCCGGTTCGCAATATCCCTCGCTAGGGTTTTGGGCGGCCCAGGCGGTCGCCGCCACGGCCCCCGCGGCAACCTGTATGGCCGTCGGATTGTGGCCCGGCAGGACCTGCCGCGCGGTATGGATGTCGAGCTGCGAGCCGTACCACCAGCCGTTCAGGCCGTGCCCGAGCAGCAGCACCCCAAGTTCGTCGCGACCCTCGATGATGTCCTCGTTCATGATTCGCTCCTTCGGCTGCATCTTCCAGTCCCGCATCATGGTCTCATGCAGGCTCGCCATGGCGGCATCGCACGCGAGGTAGACGAACAGCACCGTCGGCCGGTACAGCGCTTCGCCGTTCTGCGAAAGCGTCAGGTAATCGCTGATGGTGACGGACTCGTTGTGGGGGATGGCGACCCCGGCGATCTGACCGCCCAGCGGTACCCAGGACCTGATGAGGAACTGTGCGGCGGGCTGGGGAATATAGATCGCATTGCGCGGCCCTTCGGTATGCTCCAAGCCACCCGGCGGCAGGGTCTTCTCATGGCTGCCCCATCCGATTTCCACGGGCATCATGGCCTCCTCGACGAACCCGAGGATGCTCCACGTATTGACGAATTCATCCGGCTGCTTCGGGAGGTTGGAGATCTGCGTGTCCCGCTCGCTGATGTGGATGACCTTGGTGCCGGTGCGTTGCGCCAGTCGCGCCCAATCGTCGCGGGTCACCGGTGATGTGTCCCCGAGACCCATGGACTCGGCGATATCCAGCAACGCCGCCTTGGTGAAGTGGCTGACCAGACCCGGATTGGCGCCATGGGTGACCACCGCGGTGGGGCCGTCGGGCCGCCAGCGCGTCGCGGCCTGCTTCCGCGCGCGTTGATGGATCTCGTATTCGGTTCGCTGGGCCGGCGGGAATTTGGCGAAGTTCGTGATCACCTCCTCCCACACCTCGAGGGCGGTATCGACGTACAACACCCCGTTGAGATGGCAGCAGTCGGCGAGTTCGACGGAGTCGATCCCCACCGACAGGTTGAGCAGGAGGTCACCCGGCGCGGTGACCTGCTTCACGGCATCGGCGAGATTCTCAGGGGTGATCCGGCGGACCAGATGGGTGAGGCCGGCGTCGATCTGCTCGGCCAGCAGGTCGGAGCGGTCCTCGGCATCGACCACCGTGATTCGCTCCAGCGGCAGGTCGAAAAGATCCAGCAGCATGGGCAGGCAGCAGCGACCGATCGTGCCGTATCCCAGCATGACCAGGCGCCCTCCAAAGGTCACCGATTTCCGCATCGAACGAGAAGCCCCCCTCGGCCCGTGATCCTACCCTCCCCCACCCCTTACGGCGGGGTGGGGCGCACTATATAGGCCGTCGGGGTGAAACTACATGAAGAGTTTGTCCTTCACCGGATCCAGGTCCTTGTAGAGATCGGCGACGAACTCTCCGTATCCGTTGAACAGCAGCGTGGGCACCTTTTCCGATTGCCCGAGGACGCGCTCGCTTGCCTGGCTCCACCGCGGGTGCGGCACCTCGGGATTGACGTTGGCCCAAAAGCCGTACTCGCTGGCCTGGATTTCCTCCCAGAAGGACTTTGGGCGCTGGTCCGTGAACTCGAAGAGCACGATCGACTTCGTCGACTTGAACCCATACTTCCAGGGCACTGCCAGGCGCAGCGGCGCCCCGTTCTGCTTCGGGATGGGCTTGCCGTAAAGGCCGGTGGCGATGAACGCCAGCTCGTTGGTCGCCTCGGCGAGGGTCAAGCCTTCGACATAGGGCCAGGGATACCAGCTCGCCTTTTGGCCCGAGGCCACCGATGGGTCCAGGAAGGTCACCATCTTCAGGTACTTGGCGGCGGACAGCGGCCGCGCCAGATCGACCAACGCCTTCAGGGGAAAGCCGCTCCACGGTACGGCCATCGACCAAGCCTCGACGCAGCGGTGCCGGTAAAGCCGCTCCTCCAGCGGCATCTTCGCCAGAAGCTCGTCGATGCCGATGTCGAAGGGATTCTCGACCATGCCGCCGATCCGCACCGTCCAAGGGCGGATCGGCAGCGCCTGGGCCTTTTGCCAGACGTTCTTGGATGAGCCGAACTCATAGAAGTTGTTGTAGGTGGTCGCGAGGGCCTCGTCGGTGATCTCGCGGTCCAAGCGATAGCGCATGTTGCGGGTGACGGGGTAGAAGCCCGCGGAGGGATCGGGCTCCTCGACCGCGGCCGCGGCCTCGCGGGGCGGCGCCTCGTCGCACCCCGACAGCAGGCCCGAGGTCGCCGCCAGGATCGGACCGGCGGCCAGGCCCTTCAGGAGGCTGCGGCGGTTCCAATAGAGATGTTCCGGCGTCGCCGCGTGCTCCGGCAGCTCCCAACCGCGCTTGATCTTGATCAGCATCTATTGCGCTCCCACGTTTCCACGTCAACGCACCGGACACGGCCCTCAGCGGAGGTAATGCTCGATGGTCTTGGCCATGAATTCCGCATCCGTACCATATGGGAAGAGTGTAAGGAATTCGCCATCCGGGGCCATCAGGTGGCTGATCGAGCCGTGGTCGACCAGGTAGCCGTCTGCTCCGGCCTCGGCTTCGTCCCCCAGCATGATCTTGCGCCGGTGCACCCGATAGG
>JAHEMB010000578.1 GCA_024643915.1 Rhodothermaceae bacterium
CCCAGAGAATTTCATTCTGGAATGAGGCTCTTGCAGAGCGGGCTTTGAGTCGGCTTAAGCCGAAAGAGTGACTTTCAGTCGCTTGCAAACCTATGGACTTCCAGTCCATAGTCGTTTAGTTGCGTCAGTCGCGCGGAGCATGTCCGCGACGCAGTCGGGGCGCTCGTATCTTCGTCTCTTCGATTCTTCGTCTCATCCATTCTTCCATTCTTCCCTTCCCCGTCTCGTCGATTCGTCGCGCGTCCCTTCAGCATTCGCTATCTTTCTCCCGTCCTTAACCCTTCTGCGTGCCCATGCACAGTCTGCCGCCGCTGGCCGCCGTGACGCTGCCGTTTCTGGATGAGATGGTGGCGCTCTTCACGGTGAGCGTCCTCATCGCCTACATTTCGCACCGGCTGAAGCTGGTGCCCATCGCCGGGTTTTTGCTGGCGGGGGTGCTCATCGGGCCGGGCGCCCTCGGCCTGGTCCGGGATCAAGAACTGGTCAACAGCACAGCAGAGATCGGCGTGATCCTGCTGCTCTTCACCATCGGCGTGGAGTTCAGCCTGGAGAAGCTGGCCCGCATCAAGCGGTTCATTTTTGCTGGAGGCGGGATGCAAACGGGGCTGACGACGGCCCTCGTGACGGGCCTTCTGCTCATTTTTGGCGTGACCTGGCAGGAAGGACTTTTCACCGGTTTCCTCGTGGCGCTCTCCTCCACCGCCATCGTGCTGGGGCTGCTGGCAAGCCGGTCCGAAGAAGGCACGACGTCAGGGCAGATGGCGCTCGCCGTGCTCATCTTTCAGGACCTCGCCGTGGTGGGCATGGTGCTAATGGTGCCGATCCTGGGCGGGCAGGGCGGCACCCCGGCGGGCGTGCTGTGGGTGTTGGCGAAAGCGGTGGGCGTGGTGGTGGCGGTGGTGGTGCTGGCGCGCAAGGGCGTGCCGTGGCTGCTCGAAAAGATTGCGCGGACAAGGCGGCAGGAGCTTTTCCTTTTGACCGTAATGGCCATTTGCTTCGGCACCGCCTGGGTCACCAGTCTGGCGGGGGTGAGCCTCGCCCTCGGCGCGTTCCTGGCGGGGCTGATGGTGAGCGAGAGCCATTACAGCGAGAACGCCCTGAGCGAGATCCTGCCCCTCCGCACCATCTTCAACGCCGTCTTCTTCGTCTCCATCGGGATGCTCCTTGACGTGGGCTTCCTCGTGAACAACCTGCCGCTCGTGCTGGGGGCGGCGGTGGGCGTGCTGCTGCTGAAGACCGCTATCACCGCCGGCAGCGTGATGGCCCTTGGCCTGCCCGTACGCATCGCCGCAGCGACGGCGCTGACCCTCGCCCAGATCGGCGAGTTCTCGTTCGTGCTCGAAGTGGCGGGGCGGCCTTTCGGCCTGACGCCCGCCGGCCTGGGCGTGGCCGGGCAGCAGACTTTCATCGCGGTGACGGTGCTGCTGATGCTGCTGACGCCTTTCCTGATGCACCTCGGCCCGAAGCTGGGCTGGGCGCTTGCTGAGACGCGGCTGGGGCGGACGCACGAGGACCCAGACGCCCTGCCAGCGACTGAGGAGGAGATGCCGCTGGAGGACCACGTGATCGTCGTGGGCTCTGGGCCGGCCGGGCAGCACCTCGTCCGCGTCCTGCGCAACACAGATATCCCCTTCGTCCTCATCGACCTCGACCCGGTGAAGGTGGAGGCGGCGCGGGCCGACGACGTGCCCGTCCTCTACGGCGACGCCAGCCGCCCCCATATCCTCGAAAAGGCCGCCGTGCACCGGGCCAAGCTCTGCGCCGTCGTCATCAACGACGCCGCTGCCATCGAGCGCGTCATCGGCGTGGCCCGTTTCGAGAACCCCACCCTTCAGATCATAGCCCGCACCCGCTTTATCGGCGACATCGAACGGCTCCAGCAGGCCGGGGCGGACGTGGTGGTGCCGGAAGAGTTGGAGACATCCGTCCGCATTTTTTCCCAGGTGCTGGGCGCTTACATGATCCCCCCGGAGGAGATCGAGCGGCAGGTGCGCACCCTCCGCGCCGACGATTACCGGGTGCTGCGCGGCAGCATCCAGGAGGCCCACCTGATGGTACTGCAGGGGCTGGACGAGGACGGGCTACACACGCGGGCCATAGCCGTCCGTCCCGGCGCGCCCGCTGCGGGCTGCACGCTCGCCGAACTGGCCCTGCGCCAAAAGCACGGCCTCACCGTCCTCGCCGTGCGACGCGGCAGCCGCACCCACGGTAACCCCGCCGGCGACTTCCGCCTCGAACCCGGCGACCGCCTCGTCCTCATCGGTCTGGCCACGCAGTTCGCCCACTGCGCCGACCTCTTCCGCGAGCCGCGCCCCGCTCCTCAGGACATAGAGGACGCCTGAGCAGAAACCTGCCCGCGTACGCCCCGCCCCCGGATTTCAGGTCCGCTAATTTTACAAGAGAGGGTACTTGTACAATTCCCTTGCTCAGCGTACTTTCGGAGCCCTGTAATAAGCGCTCGCAGTGATTTCAGGGCGCTTGGAAAATCAACTCAGGCTCTGCGCTCTGCTTTGCTGCCAAAAGCGTAGCCGCACCTGTCCTGCCGCCCGGCGTTTCTCTCGGTGGTAGCAGAGATTCCGAGAGAAGCAGCATTCGCCTTTCTCTTCTCGCGGAGGTCTACGTCAATGTCGCGACTCCTGTGGGGGATTGCTTTCCCGGCGCGCCTTTCCTCGTTCGCCGCCTGCGTCCTGCTCTCCTTGTTCACCGTGCTGCCCTGTGCCCGTGCGCAGGTGCCGGCGCGTCTGGCCTACCAGGGCCTGCTCACCACCGAGGCCGGCACGCCCGTCCCCGACGGCCCCTACCGCGTCACCTTCCGCCTCTACCCCGACGATGGCGCCGAAGCTCTCTGGTCGGAGACGCAGACACTCCCCACCACCGGCGGCCTCTTCTCGACGCTCCTCGGCGCGGTCGAAGCCCTAACGTTGCCCTTCGACCAGCCCTACTTCCTCACCATAGAACTCGACGGCGAGCCGGAGTCAGAGCGCCTGCCACTGGCCGCCTCGGCCTACGCCCTCAACGTGGCCGACGGCGCCGTCGTGCGCTCGATCTCCGGCCTCAAGGACGCCGTCGAGATCGTCGCCGGAGACGGCATCGCCATCTCCAGGCAAGACAACCGCCTGGTGATCTCGGCGCTGTCAGCCCCTGTGGGCCTGCGTCCGCAGACCACCCCGAAGGACGATCTCGCCGCCGCCCTGGCCGAAGCCGCCGACAGCCTCGGCACAAGCGGCTCCCTCGGCCAGGTGCTCCTGGGGCCGGGCGGCTCGAACACCGGCCTCGACGCGGCCTACGACGCTGGGCGCATCATCACCGCCGATGCCGGCGGCGTCGAGATCCACGGCACGAGCGGCTCGACACCGCTGAGGATCTTCAACGGCAA
>JAHEMB010000579.1 GCA_024643915.1 Rhodothermaceae bacterium
TGACCGCTGCGTAGTTGTACGCGTTGGCCGTGCCGCCAGGCATCATCAGCTCGTAAACACCCCAGGAACCAATCTCGCCGCGTTTCATCGCCTCTTTATGGATGGGCATCCACGTCTCGCGTTCGAGGGCGAGGTAGGCGTCGTTGCCGCCCGCGGGCACGTTCATGTAGGAGACGTTCAGGAAAGGCTGGGTGCCCTGGCCCATGCGTGCCTCGCTGTCCTGGCTCCACAGCTCCGAGCGCACCATCTCGCGCGTCTGGATGCTCGCCATAATCTTGTCCTCTGTCATGCCGGGTAGGGCGGCGCGGATCACGTCCATGTTGCCGACATCCTTGAAGGCGTCTGCGACGTTCTGATAGACGTTGATGGTGACGTAGTCGTAGTCCTCGCGGTCACCGAAGCGGACCCAGTAGAGGCCCCAACTCAGGAGTTCGCCCCGCTTAATGCGCTCCTGATGGATGGCTTTCCATATGTCGGTCTCGGCGGCCACGTAGTCGGGGCTGGTGGCCTTCATGTAGTCCACCTGAACGAAGACCGGCGGTGGCGGTGCGTCCTGGGCGAGCGAGCCCATCGGCGCGAGGCCCAGGAGCAATACGAAGGTGAGGGAAAAGCGCGTGCGTTTCATGAGTCCTCTTCGATGAAGTGAATGAGAGAAGAACTGCGACGAAACTCTGCCACGGAGCAGCCACAACGGTTACACTATAGGTAATCGAAAGGACAATAGCTAGTCCTGCGCGCCGGCCCGCCAGCGGCGCGCGGCTGCGTGAAGCAACCGGCCTAGCCACCACCCTGCCGCCGCCGCCCCGCCTAAGGCTGCTGAGATGCCGGCATAGTCATCCGTAAAGCGCCCGGCGACCAGTCCCATAAGGACCGCGTGGACCGAGAAGAGGGCCACGCCGAGGCCGAGGCCCAGCAGCTGGCCGCCCCGCCCACCACGCCGGAAGAAGGCAATGCCGCACGTCCAGAGCGGCAGGGCAAGGGTCCACACGGCAACGGCCCGCGCATCGAGCCAGTAGCGGGTATCCTCGAAGAACCAACCGAGGGCGTAGAGCAGCACGCCGCCGACGGCTCCCACGCACAGCAGGGCCGGGCCGCGCAGGCCGAAGTCGGGCGGTGCAGGCGGGGCGGCGTTCTCGCCGGACGATGCTTGCTTGAGCCACGCGCCGCAGTAAGCGCAACGGTCTGCCCCGGCACGCAACGAAGCACCACAGCTCGGGCAGCGAGAGAGAAGGGGGGGCGTCATTCCGCAAAATAACAAAAAGCCCCACCCGGCGGGGGCCGGGCAGGGCAAAGGCGGGGTGGCGCGGGAGAGACTTGAACTCTCGACCTCCGGGTTATGAATCCGACGCTCTAACCAGCTGAGCTACCGCGCCGTGAAAAGAAAAAACCTCCAGCGGAAACACCGACGTGCCAGATCAATCGAACCCTTACACCGCCTGACCCCTTGTTTTTGTTTCCCCGCCTGAATGAAGAAAAAATGGACAGAGCTGCTCCTTGCGCTGAGTCTTCTGCTGAGCCTCGCGGCGTGGGCCGCGCTCCCGCTGTCCCAGACGTACCGCACCACCGCCGAAGGGACGCAGATCGTCCGCGTCTTTGCCGACCACACCCTCGGCGAAGTAGAGAGCACCTTGCATTCCGTCGCCGGGTCGCTTACCTTCGACCCCGCCGCGCCCACGAACGGCCTCACCGGCCGCTTCACAGTGCCGACGGCCAGCTTCGACTCCGGCCTGGGGCTGCGCGACCGCGACATGCGCGAGAACTACCTGGAGGTGGCGCAGTACCCCGAAGCGGTTTTCGTGATGGAAGCCGCGCGCCCCACCCTCCTCGACGCCAGCAGGGGCGATACGCTGCGCCTGGCGGTGACCGGACGGCTGACGCTCCACGGCGTCACGCGCGAGCATCCGGTGCAGGCCATCCTCGTGCCTACCGCCGACGGCTACCGCGTGCTGGCCCGCTTCCGCCTCCTGCTAACGGAGTATGGCATCCGCCCGCCGAAACGGTTTCTTATGGGCGTCAAAGATGAGATCCGTATTGAGGTGGACCTGCATCTGAAACGTGATGCGTGAGGGGGCCTCGTTGAGACGGTTCAGTAGGGCGCCCTCACGCTTCACGCTTCACTGTAGAGATGAAACGCCCAGCAGCTACGAAATATGTCCTGGACTAATTTGATCGGTCAAGCGCGCGTCGTCGAGGTGTTGCGGCGGGCGGTCGGGGGCGGGCGTGTGCCCCACGCCTACCTGTTCCACGGCCCTGACGGCGTGGGCAAATGCGCCCTCGCACTCGAATTCGCCAAGACGCTCCAGTGCGAGCGCGGCGAGGCGGAGGCGTGCGACCGCTGCCTGGCCTGCACTAAGGTCAGCCGGATGTTGCACCCAGATGTCCACGTTCTCTTCCCCTATCCGAAAGACGCCGACGCCGACGACGTGACCGAGCGCCTCCAGCGCCTCGCCCAGAATCCCTACGCCGCCGTCGATTTCGTCCGGCGCCCCTCCCTGAGCGATCCCTCGAAGACCTCGAACAAGCAGGCGCTCTATCCGGTGGCGCGCATCAATGCGGAGCTGCGGCGCGCGATGAGCTTCCGGCCCGTCGAGGGGCGCTACAAGGTGGCCGTGATGACCGACGCCGACCTGCTGCGTGTAGAGGCTGCCAACGCTTTTCTCAAGCTGCTTGAAGAGCCGGGGCCGCAGACCGTTTTCGTCCTTACCACAAGCCGCCCGGACCGCCTCCTGCCCACCATCCTCTCGCGCTGCCAGCGCCTCCGGTTCGATGTGCTGCCGGCCGAGGCTATCGAGGCGGCGCTTGTGGCACGGGAGGGCCTCGCGGCGGGGCCGGCGGCGGCGCTCGCGAGGATGGCCGACGGCTCTTACAGCCGCGCGCTTAACCTGGCCGAGAATGAGGACTTGATGGAAGACCGCCAGCGCGTCCTCGACTTCTTCCGCTATGCCTACGCCCGCCACGCCGACAAGCTGGCCGACAGCGTGGAAGGGCTCGCCCGGTTGGGGCGCGAGCGCCTCAAGGCCGTGCTGCACCTGATGCTGCGGTGGCTGCGCGACCTGCTCCTCTACCGCACCCTCGGCGAGGCCGCCCCCCTCGTCAACGTCGATCAGGCCGAGGCCGTCGCGCGCTTCGTGACGAACGTGCCGGCGGCGGACTTGGAGACGATGGTGGGCCTCGTCGAGGAGGCCACCGAACTGGTCGAGCGCAACGTGCACCTGCACCTCGTCCTCACGGTGCTGGCGCACGCCCTGCACGGCGCCATGCAGGGGCGGGCCCCCGAGCGCCTCTACCTCCCCCTCGCGGAAACGAATGGGCCGCTTCATCGGTTGGGTGTCCAGCAAGTAGGTTGAAGGTTGGCGAGCCAACCGACAACCGGCAA
>JAHEMB010000580.1 GCA_024643915.1 Rhodothermaceae bacterium
GGGTGCCGTCGTCGCAGCGGAAGAGGACCTCGGACCAGCCGCGCAGGCCCACCGGCGTGTAGCGGCGCCCATCGAGGCGCAGGCGCCGCCCGCTGATGGCGCGGATGAGGACGCGCTCGTAGCGGGAGCGGGCCAGGAGGCGCTCAGGGAAAAGGTTGTCCCACACGCACAGGCGGCCCACGTCCTCGTAGGCGTCGGGGCGGTCGGGCAGGTCGAGGAGGGCGGGGGCGCGCCCCAGCAGCACATCGTTGATGAGGCGGACGCTGAAGGGGTCGGCGAGGCGGCGGATGGGCCGGCGGAAGTGCCGGATGAGGCGCACGGCGATCTGGCGGAGCGAGACGGATTCGTCCTCGCCCACGTCCCAGAGAGGCGCGTTCGGGTCGGTGGTGAAGGGGTTGCGGGGGTAGCAGTCGTGGCGGGCCAGCCAGCCCTTGCGCGAGGTGTGCGGCATCGGCGCAAAGCCCTGGATAACGGGCAGCCCGTGCGCTTCGAGCATCTCCAACTCGAACGACGGCCAGCGCATCACGGCCCGCACGATGCCGGTGATGACCGTCCCCACCGCGATCATCAGCGCCGGGCTGGGCGTGAAGTCGGCGGTGATTTCGATGCGGTCGCCGCGCGGGCGCACGCCGATGCCGGTGGAGCGGGGGTTGGCCGCCAGCAGCATCACAGGGGCGGGCAGGATGAAGGCCAGCAGATGCGCCAATTTCTCCACCGTCCGCCCGTTCTTGGGGCCGCCGTCGGGCAGGGTGAAGGAGATGTTGTAATGCGTGCTGAAGCCGACAAGCCGGGCGTCGCGCCCCGTCTTTTTCTCCCACGCATCCAGCTCTTTGCGGACGAAGAGGATGCTCTCCCAGAGCGATCGCCCCGCCCGCGCTGCGCATCCCGGCGCAATTTCGATGACAGGCGTGGCCACCTCGACGACGCCCGTGTCGAAATACACCGCGCCGCCGGTGGGCAGGTGGTACGACGTGCCGACGCGGTGCATTAGCGCCCCCCGGATGAATCCGCGCGGGTCGCCCCACAGCTTCTCCGGCTTCGCCTCCCTACCATCGACGATGAGCGTGAACTCGGCCTCCATGCCGATGGCGGCCAGCTTCAGGCGCGCCGCACCCAGCCCCTCGGTGCCCTTCGCACCGTGGAGCGGGCCTTTCTTGGTTTCAGGCTGATTCTTGGATTGCATCCTTTTCATCACTGCGAATTGTAAGCGCTCCGTAGCAGGAGGCTGTCAGCCATCAGCATTTAGCGATCAGCCTACTGATAAGAAGATGATCGCTGACCACTGACCGCTTTTCTTCCTCACTCCGTATTCTCGTTGTCGTTGCCCGACGCCACGTCCTCGCCCGGCGCCTCGTGGGGGACGAGCGTGGCGTAGCCGAGGTCGAGGTGCAGGTGGTCGTTGGCGAAGCCGGGGGCATGGCCGTAGGGACGCACCCACACCCAAGGCATCACCTCGCGTGCCAGGGCCGCGTACCTCTCTATCGTCTCCTGGTTGTCCAGAAAGTCGTCACCCACGCGGTAGATATTGACGGCGGTGCCCCAGTGATGCGGCGAAGCATGGTGCGAGAGGGCGTGCCCGGGCGAGCGGTAGCCGCCGTTGGCCGCCACGAAAACGTAGGTGCCCACCTTCTGCCGGAAGGCCACGAGCGCCGAGGCCAGGAGCGTCAGGGCACAGGGCACGTAGCGGGGAAACCCGCGCAGCACGTCGGCCTCGCGCACATCGGTATGGATGAACTCGTAGAGGCCGAAGCTGGGCGCCAGTTCAGTCTCCTTCGCTGCCTTCCACGAGCCGACCTCATAGAAAAACCGGGGCAGCCGCCGCGCCCGGCCCTGCTCGTCGTGCAGCACCTCGCCGGGCCGCAGCGCCGCCCGGTACGGCGCCTCAAGCTGAAGCGCATCGACAATTTTGAGGGGGAAAGACTGAATCTGAGGCATGCTGTGGGGGAAATTCCAAGCTCCAAATTCCAAATGTCAAGGTTTTGTAAGCACCCTTTGGAACTTGGAATTTGGGACTGGGAGCTTTAGCTCTTCACGTCTTTGGTTTCCGCCGTGCTCTCCTCCACCAGGTGCTCGTAGAGGGCGCGGGAGATTTTGGCGACGGTCTCTTTTCGGTCCGCTGCGCCGGGCGCCCACTCGGTGAGGATGGCGAGGACGTAGGGTTGGCGGTTGGGCAGAAAGACGAGGCCGGCGTCGTGGGCGACCGTCGAGATCTCGCCCGTCTTGTGGGCCACCTGTGCGTCGTTGCGCACGGCGTCGGGGAGGCCGGCGGGGATGCCTCGCGTGAACTGTTGCTGGAAGAGAATGTCCATCATCTGCTCAGACGCCTCCTTCGAGAACACCTCGCCGTCGTGGATGAGGCGGAAGAGGCGGACGAGGCCGTCGGCCGTCACCTCGTTGTTGAGACCCTTCTCGAATGCCCGCTCGTCCTCTACTCCGCGATGGATAGCGAGGCCGTCCGCGCCGATGCGTTCGAGCGTGGCCTGCGTCGTTTCCACGCCGACGAGGTCGAGCAGCAAGTTGGTGGCGAGGTTGCTGCTGGTGGCGATCATGTGGAGCGCCAGGGCGTTGAGCCGCATCGTCTTGCCCAGGGCGGCGTGCACCTCTGTGTTGGCGTCGCGGCCCGAAGCCACGCGGAACGGCTCGCCATCGGCGGCGCTGAGGAAGAAGTTGCGGACGTGGAGGCGGTCGTCGAGGCGGAAGCGCCCGGCGGCCGAGGCGTCGAAAAGGCCGGCGAGGACGGCCACCTTGATGGTGCTGGCCGCGTGGAACCAGCGGTGCCCGTGGGTGCTCCAGGCTGTCGCCGTCTCGTAATCGTAGAACGCCGCCGCCACGGCCTCGGCGCCCGCCTCTTCCCCGATTTTCCTCACTTGCTGCCGCAGCATACGCTCCTGTGCTCCCCGAAATTCGACGGCCTTCTACCCTGCCGCCGGGGCGAAGTTACCGGGGGCCTCGGGCGAGGACGCGAAATCTATGTAAAGGCTTTGGTTCGATTTCACGCGCGACGGTACTGCAACACCCTCTCCCTTCTGGATGAAGGGAGACAGGAATGCGGAACGGAGGTGGAGCATTCCAGAGGGATGGGCCGAGGACTGGCTCCACGGTAGCGGAGCAGGAGCTATACCGCAACACATCCCCCTGCTCGTTCTCCACATGCGTTCCGAACGAGCGGTCCCCCTTCGTAGAGAAGGGGGAGGACGCTCAGAGGAGAAAAAGGGTGGCAGTAAACGCTTGCAACTTTTTGTTTTACCCTGGTGACGCAGGGCTGACACCCGGCTTGCAGTATCCTGTCTTCGTGAGCCTGGCATTGCTGCACGCCGGGTGCTTCATCTGATACGTCGTGACCAATCTCTGGAGGGAGACCCATGCCGACCCAA
>JAHEMB010000581.1 GCA_024643915.1 Rhodothermaceae bacterium
CTTCGTCCGCCTCGTCTTCAGCAATGAGCCCGTCGAGCGACTAGTGACCCTCGGCGAGCGCCTGGCGCGGGCGCTTCGCTGACTCGGGCGATCCCCTACGTACTTTTGCGCTGCGGCTTACCATGTTGTCAGGTTTTCCCCTTCCGTTTGCAGGAGACGTAACTCCCATCCTAAAGGCAGTAAGCAAAAAGTGCCTGCACCACCTTACGCCAGGAGGATGATCATGCCGCGCTGCTTTTACCTCGCTCTCTTAGCGCTCCTCTTTTGTAATCCAATTTTCACCCAGGCCCAACCCACGCTCGACCCACCGAGCCAGCTGACAGCGTCGGTATCAGGCGACGCCGTAACGCTCTCCTGGCAGGCCCCGGGAACGTCCAGCCGTGACATTGTGGATGCTACGCTAGGAGCCGAAGGCGGCTCGGTCCGCTCGATGGATGGTGAGGTCGAGTTTGTGATGCCTCCGGGGGCGCTGGAGGCGCCGAGCCGTGTGCGCCTGACACGCATTCCGATCGACGAGTTTCACCAGGAGGTAGTCGATCGTGGGCTGCCAACGATAGGCGAACCCGTCGAACGCGCCAGCCTCATCGAAATCGAGGCGCAGCAACTACGGGTGCCCACCCAGCTCCGTGTGACCCGGCCTGCCAACCTGCCGCTCGACGCCTTTGTCGTCTTCACGCAGGTTTTAGTGGACCGGCTGCGCCTCCTGGGGCAGGGCTTTTTCTCCGACGATGGGGTCTTCATCACGATGCAGTTGCCGATCAACCCGCAAGTCGGCCTGCTGGGCAGCACGGGCGAAGTTGCCGGCAAGCGGCCTTTTTTCTTGCGGGAGATTCAGGGCAATGGGATCGACGATGACGGCGACGGCTTGATCGACGAGATGGAGATCCTCAACTATCCGGATCAGGTCGAGCAATCGGGCACGTGTGTGGTGACCGGGACGGTCAGTTTCAGCAACGGCACCCCGGTTCCCGGCGCCGACGTGCGCGTGCTCGGACCGAATGCCTTGCCCTTCATCGACCTGGCGGACGAGTTTGGGCGCTATTATCTCCTCTTGCCTTTCCTGACGGGCACCTCGGTCAACTTCACCGTCAGCGCTACGGCCCCTGTGACAAACCAGGTCGGCACCGCCTCGGCCTCCTGCGTGCCGGGGGGCACGGTAGTTCGCCACGTCATCATAGACACCAACGCCCCACCGGGCCTTCAAGTAGCTATCACCTCGCCGGAGAACGAAGCGCAGCTTGATACCAACGTGCCCATCGTTTCTGGTACAGTGAGTGACCCGACCGTTAACGAAGTGGAGATCCTGGTTAATGGCGATTATCCTTCCATCAAGGCCATCGTCAACAACGGAGCTTTCACGGCCCAGGTCTTTCTGAGCTTCTCTACGAACACGATCATCGTGCTGGCGCGCAATCAACTTGGCCAGGTGGCTACAGCCGCGATCACCGTCTTTTCCAGTGGCGAGGTAACGGACCCGCCGGACGTCCAGGTGTCAGTTCAATGGGACAAATTCAACGATCTCGATCTGTACCTCGTCACGCCTGCGGGCAATCTGATATGGTTTGGCAACACGAACGCCGACGGGGGCAGCCTCAACATCGACCGGATCAACGAGTCGCACACTGGCCCTGAAGTCATCTCCTTTCCCCCCGGCCAGGCGCCCAACGGGACGTACGGCGTCGCCGTGCAGTTCTTTAACGAACGAGACCTCGGCCCGGCCACCGCCACGGTGAGCATCCTCGTCAAGGGGCGGCTAGTGGGCTCCTTCAACCGCCTGATGACCACCAGCGACGCCAGTCCGTTCTCCTCGGCCGTCACCCTCGCCGATGTCAATCCGGCTTCCGTCTGGAACGTGGCGGCCTTCGATTTCCCCGCCGCCACCCTCGCGACGGAACGGCCCCTGAACGCGTTCGTGCTCCGCCCCGGTGCGGCGGAGAAGACCGGCCCGGTGCTGACCGCGCGGAAAGGCAAGCTGCCGGCGCGCGCCTTCACCAACGCCTCCCTTCCGGCAACACGCCTCTCTTCCTGGTCCGTCCCTCCGGCGAGGCTGACCGCCGCACCCCGCCTGGCCCGCGCGTGGCAGCAACGATTCACCCATCCGGCCCCCTTCGTCTACGCGAACCTGCGCCGGGTAGATGAAACGGAGCCGAACAACACGCCCGAGCAGGCCCAGACCCTGACCGGCGCCACCCCTCTGACCCTCACGGGCAACGCCGAAACCAGTGATGAAGGGGGCATCTCCATCAATTTCACCGACGGAAGCAGCGACGACCTCGAAGATCTCTACCGGATTACGACGGTTCAGGATGGCCTCCGCCTCACCCTCGACGGCTTCACCTCGGACTGTGACGTGTATCTGCTCAATGCGGAGATCTCTGAAGTGGTTGCCAGTTCCAACTTCATCGGCGCCGCCGAACCGGAGGAAATCGACGACCCGGCCCTGCCAGCCGGCACGTACCTCATCGGCATCTCCATCTTCGACGCCGATCCTGGCGGCGGTCCCACCACCGCTTACACACTCACCGTGGAAGGCGACCTCGGCGGAGGCACGCCCCCGCCCGGCGATCTGCAAGCCTATCGCCTCTACCGTTCCACCACCCCGAACGCCCGCAATACCGGCGCGCTGATCGGCGAAGTAGGAGCCGCCCTCCTGACCTTCTCCGACACCAACTTAAGTTCCGGAACGTACTTCTACCAGGCCACGGCCCTCTACGGAACAGTAGAGAGCCCTCCCTCCAACGAGATCTCAGCGACGGTTACCGGCGGCACGACGGATAGAGAGGCGACGGACGAGCTTCCTCAACGGCTCGAACTGATCCAGAACTATCCCAATCCCTTCAACCCGACGACGACGATCCAGTACGGCCTCCCGGCCCCAACGCGCGTGACGGTCGCGGTTTACAACGTCCTCGGCGAGCGGATTGCGACGCTTGTTGACCAGGCACAGCAGCCTGCGGGCTACTACAGCGTCGTCTGGAACGGCCGCACCGTGGCCGGCAACACCGTGGCAAGCGGCCTCTATATGTACCAATTGCAGGCAGGTGAGCAGAACCTGAGCCGGACCATGCTCTTAATGAAGTAGCCCTGGCCCAGCGCCGCTTATCCGAGCCGCTCGGCAGCGGCGCGGAGGCGGCGGACGCACCGGTCGCGTCCCAGCACCGCCATCATGTGGAACAGGCTGGGGCCGAAGGAGAGGCCGCTGACGGCCAGGCGCGCCGGGTGGATGATGCGACCCGCGCCGGCCCCGCGCTCCTCCGCCAGGTCGCGCAAAACCTGCTCCGTCGCCTCGTCGGTGAAGGGATCGAGAGCGTCGAGGCGGTCCGCATAGGCGGTCAGTAGCTCGGCCGAGTCGGCCTTCCAGCGCTTCT
>JAHEMB010000582.1 GCA_024643915.1 Rhodothermaceae bacterium
GCGACCTATCTCGACTTCCCGGGCGAGATGGTGTCGCGTCGCATCCCCGAGGAGAAGGCCGGCCTCCGCGCGTCGTGGCCGGAGATCTCGCGGCGCGCTCCTGGGCCAGGGGCGGCACGCAGTAGTCCTCCTCCTCCCACATGGCGCGTCCGCCTGCAAGGCGCCGCGCATCGCGCAGGCTCGCGTGCAAGGTCGGCCCGAACGGGCGGAACCCGACAAAAGCTTTCTTGCAGAGCAGCCGGGCAAGTTCGTCTAGACGCTCCGCCTTGGGCTGCGCGGTAACGAGATAAAAGGCCATGCGAACAAGCTAGGGGAAAGCGCGATTTATGTCAAAGCCTAACGTGAGAAAGTGACAATTGTCAGGGCGAAAGTCCCACTGCCTTCCTCGACGCAGCGACGTGCCGAAAGGTTCGGGAACCGCGTGGGATCATCTTCGGCGTGCGCCCGATACGTAGAAAAGGTGGGGCAGGGGTTGAGAAGAGCAGTCGTCTTCGCTTAACTTGCTTTGTTTTCCGGGTTTGCCACACCCGTTCGCTGTGTTTTTGTTCTCCCAGTGCTGAGCTAGTGCTAGCTGAGCGCAACGGAGGTCGGCCCCACCCTCGGCACCGTCACGCCGGTTCCCTTGGCCTGCCGCAATCCCCTTAACCGTTAGCTTGCCACACTCTTGGCTGCTCCGCCCCCTGGTACTGTCACCCAACTGCTCGAAGCGTTGCAGGAGGGAGAGCGCTCCGCCCTGGACGACCTCTTCCCCCTGGTCTACGAAGAGCTGCGCGCCCTCGCCCACCGGCAGCGCCAGGGCTGGCGCGGCGATTATACCCTCAACACGACCGCCCTCGTCCACGAAGCATACATCAAACTGGTCGATCAGAAAAAGACCGACTGGGACAGCCGCGCGCATTTTTTCGCAGTGGCGGCCAAGGCCATGCGCCACATCCTCATCAATTACGCCGAACGGCAGCGTGCCCAGAAACGCGGGGGGGACGTGCCGAAGGTCTCCCTGGATGAAGTGCGCGAACTCTTCGGGCGAGAAATCGCCATGTCGGAAGATCAGGCGGATGCGCTCGTAGCACTCAATGAGGCGCTGCTCGGGTTGGAAAGAGTGAACGTGCGGCAGTGCCAGATCGTAGAATGTCGTTTTTTCGGCGGCATGACCATCGACGAAACGGCTGCTGCCCTGGACCTCTCAGCGGCCACCGTCAAGCGGGGCTGGGCTGTTGCACAGGCGTGGCTTTACCGGGCGTTGCAAGAGGATTCGGACTAGCAAGGGATCGATTGCCATGCAGTGGGACCGCCTGGAAGTCCTCTTTGAGCAGGCGCTCGACCTGCCATCCGAGGAGCGCGCCGCGTTCATCGACGAGGCCTGCGCCGGCGAGCCCATGCTCCGTAGAGAGCTTCAATCTCTCCTGGCGCATTACGAGGAAGCACCCGCCTACCTCTCCGAGCTTGCCGGAGCGCTCCCACACACGGCGTCCCCCCGCCCCAGCGCTTTCCTGAAAGCGGACCCTTTCGGCCTGGCCGGCACCCGGCTCGCTCATTACTTCATTCACGAAAAGCTCGGCGGCGGCGGCATGGGCGTCGTCTACCGGGCCGAGGACACCCGGCTCCACCGTCCCGTCGCCCTTAAATTTCTGCCACCGCATCTCAGCGGCGATGAGCAGGCCCGGCAGCGTTTCCTGGCCGAAGCCCGCGCCGCCTCCGCCCTCGACCATCCTAACATCTGCACCATCTACGAGATTGGCGAGACCGAGAGCGGGCGGACCTTCATCGCGATGGCCCATTACGCGGGCCGCACCCTCAAGAAGGTCATTGAGGAAGGCCCTCTCCCTTTCGAGCAGGCGCTCGACTACGCCGTGCAGGTGGCGCGGGGGCTGGAAAAGGCGCACGGCGCCGGCATCCTGCACCGCGATATCAAGCCGGCCAACGTGATGGTCACGGACGACGGGGTGGTGAAAATCCTCGACTTCGGCCTGGCCAAGATGGCCAACCAGCACCTGACCCGCACCGGCTCAATGCTCGGCACGGTGGCGTACATGAGCCCCGAACAGGCGCGCGGCGAAAAGCTCGACCAACGCTCAGACCTGTGGAACCTCGGCGTTCTCTTTTACGAAATGCTCACCGGCGAACGCCCCTTCAAGGGGGAGTACGAGCAGGCCATCATCTACAACATTCTCCACCAATCGCCCCCGCCGCCCTCCACCCTGAAGCCCAACGTGCCCCAGGTGCTCGACGATGTGGTGCTGACCTGCCTTGAGCCGGACCTAGGCCGCCGGTATCAAAACGCCACCACCCTCATTTCGGACCTGTCCATCCTCTTGCACGAGAGTCGGGCCAAGTCGGTCGAAAGCACGGTGCTCCATGCGCGCCGCCGAAGCAGGCGTTCTCGACGGGTGAAAATGGCAATAGCCGTTGGCATGGTCACGGGGGCAACCCTCATCGCGCTTCTTTCTCCCGTGCGAAATACCGTGCTCCAGTGGGTGGGGGTAGAAACGGCCCATTCGCCGCTTCACCTGGCCATTTTGCCCTTCTCCGCCACCGGCACCGATTCGACGGCAGGCGACCTCGCCGAAGGGCTGCGACTCGCCCTTACCAGCACGCTCAATCAGCTCGGAAAGTACGCAGGGAAGCCTTTGCGCATCGTACCCGCCAGCGAAGTCCGCGGCTTGACATCGGCCAGGGAGGCCCGCACGGCTTTCGGGGTGGATCAGGCCCTCACCGGCAGCGTCATTGCCGATGCCGTCATCCGGCTCGACCTCACCCTGATCGATGCAGCCGCGTTGGAACAGCTTCGCTCGGTTTACCTGACCGCCCAGCCGGACGAAGTGGCCTCGATGCAAGCCGGCCTCGTGTCGAGCCTGGCTGAACTGCTCGAACTGACTCTTGCCCCTGACGCCCTCGCAAAACTCACCGCCGGTGGCACCGAGGATTCGCGCGCCTACACCCTCTACCTGAAAGGACAAGTGGCCCTGGAGCGGCTCGACCGACCAGAAAACATCGACACGGCCATTGACCTCTTTCGGTACGCACTGGAGGAGGATTCTCAGTACGCGCTTGCCCATGCCGGCCTAGGGCAAGCGTACTGGCATAAGTACAAAGCGAGCAAGGATTCCTCTTGGGTTCCGCTCGCCGAAGCAAGTAGCGCGCGTGCCCTCGAGATCGAAGACCAACTCGCCCCCGTCCATGTCACGCTTGGCACGATTTACCTAGGCACTGGCCAGTACGAAAATGCCGTTCGTGCTTACTCCTTGGCGCTCGCCCTCGACTCGACCGAGGTGGAAGCTTTCAGTGGGCTCGGCCACGCGTACGCATCGCTCAACCGCCGGGAGGAGGCCGAACGCGCTTTCAAGCAGGCCGTCCGGGTTGCCC
>JAHEMB010000583.1 GCA_024643915.1 Rhodothermaceae bacterium
TGATGGCCTATTATTTCGCGATGATGGCCTTCGGCGTACGACCTACCCAAAAAACCCCGGTGATGCGATGAAGCGGCTCGAACAACTCCGACTCGTCCTCATGGCCATAGCGGTGCTGACAATGGTGAGCGGCCTGGTGCAGCTCATTCGGCCTTCTTTCGTCCTGGGGATCATCGGTGCTTCCACCGCTCCGGCGGCGGCGCACTCCTTCGGGATTGTCGGAATGTTCATGGTGCTCTTTGGCGGGCTTATGTGGGAAGGACTGGCACCGCGCGGGCCGCAGCCCATCCCCCTGCGATGGGCTGGACTGCAAAAGCTTGGCGCGGCGGGGGCCGTCACCCTCGGCTTCCTGCGCGGTTTCTTCGGGCCCCTGGCGCTGGGCGTCGCCGCCTTCGATTTGCTCTCCGGCATCCTCATCTTCGTCTATTTGATGCGTGCCCGATGAAACGCGCTGCGCACCTGCTTTTCTACGTCTGGGTGGCCGCCGCTGTCCTCTTTGGTCTCGGCGCCAGTCTGGCTGCGACGTGGGAACTGCCCCTGGTGTATGGCCTCGATCTGGACGGCCTGGCTACAGGGGACCGCGCCGCCCTGCTCAACCAGTATCGGTTCTTACGGGGACTGGAGGCCGGGGTTGGCGTGCTCTTTTTCGTCCTACGACGCGACGTATTTGAGGACCGGCGCATCGGCGGACTCTTCGTCGTCGTGGCTGGAGCGGGCGCCGCGGGCCGCCTTCTCAGCCTGGTGCTCGATGGGGCGGCTGTTTGGACGCTCTGCCTGTTCGTCTTCGAAGCCGGGGCGGCCCTGGGCGTCGGCTTTTACCTTCGTTCTCAGCCCACGGGTTCTCCAACATGAGTGAGCGGCTTTTCTTCAGTCCTTCCCCCGGCAACGCAGGACCACGTCGGGCGCTCATCCTCGCCGGGGGTGGGATGCGGGTGGCCTACCAGGCGGGCGTCCTTCGAGCTTTCGCCGAGGCGGGGCTGCGGTTCGTCCACGCCGATGGGGCCTCGGGGGGAACGATCAACCTCGCGATGCTCTTCTCCGGCCTCTCGCCTGAAGAGATGGCCCGGCGCTGGCGCTCGCTTTCCCTCCGCCACTTCGTCTCGCTCCTGCCTCTGGGCGACTATGCCTCCCTCCGGCCCGGCGCCCTGGGAGATGCCGATGGGATCGTGAATCACGTCTTCCCGCACTTGGGCGTGGAGGTGGACGCCATCCGCAGGGCGCAGGGCATGACGGGCACCTTCAACGTATGCAATTTCAGCCGCAAGACGATAGAGGCTGTACCGCACGACGCAATCACGCTCGATCTGCTCGTGGCGGCCATTTCCCTCCCGATGTTCATGCCGGCCGTCGAGCACGAGGGCGCCCAGTATATCGATGCCGTCTGGATCAAAGACGCCAACTGCTGGGAGGCCGTCCGGCGTGGAGCCGAGGAGGTGTGGCTCGTTTGGTGCATCGGCAACACCGACGAATACAAGCCCGGCTTCTTCCACCAATACGTACACATGATCGAGATGAGCGCCAACGGCGCTCTCTTCGAAGAACTGGACCGTATCCGTGAACTCAATGAGCGGATCGCGCGGGGGGACTCGCCCTACGGGCAGCGGCATCCGGTGCGGCTCCACGTCATCCGGCCCGCCTATCCGCTCCCCCTCGACCCCGACTTTTTCTTTGGCCGCATTACTGCTGCGGAGTTGATTGCGCACGGCTACGCCGACGCCGTCGCCTACCTCCGCACCCGGTCCGATAAAGGACTCCCGTTCAACCCTGAGGTGACCCGCATGACGACGAACCGCCCCGGTATCAGCTTCCGCGAGACGATGGAAGGCCCCTTCGCCCTCGACGAGACCGAACCCGAAGCTGGTAAGGCAGCGGGCGAGCACGCCAATTCCACACTCGCCCTCCACGCCAGCATCCACATCCCTGACGTCGAGCGCTTCGCGGCGGATCCCGAGCACGAAGGCCGGATCCACGGGGAGATCGACTTCACACCGTTTGGCGAGGCCATTCCGACCTCAGGTGGGCGGTTCAACCTCTTCAATCCGACCGGCGATCCGGACCGCAAGCACATGGTATACGAGGTGGGCTTCGAACATGAGGGCCAGGCGTATTACCTGGCGGGGCACAAGGATGTCCACGACGACCCCGGCTTCGACCTGTGGAAGGACACGACGACGCTTTTCACGCGCCTGCACCAGGGCACCGACGCGAGCGGACCCGTCGTAGGCGCGGGCGTGCTGGGGCTGGGCATCCCCGACCTCGGCAAGCTCGTCTCTACGATGCGTGCCACCGATGCCGAGGGGGTAAGCGAAAAAGCGAGGGCCGTGGCGGCCTTTGGCCGGTTCTTCCTCGGTGAACTCTGGGATTCGTACGCTGCGCACGCTCCGTCAGAAGAGTAGGCTGCGGGGCGGGCGATGGTTCAGGTAGATACGTGACATGATGGTTGGGGCGAGGAGGTGAAAAGAGATCTCCGTGCCGCTGGCTCCCCGCGTCCGCCCGATGAAAGCGCAACGTGAGGTAGATAGTTCTTTCTGACAAAATCTACGAGTACGGCCATGTCTACCAAGAATAATGGTGCTCACAAGGATCTCTTCGACGATTGCCCCAAGCCGCCGCCCACCCCGGATCCCGACGGTCTCGGCTTTCGGCCTTTCCAGAAGATGGTAAACTGGTTCTCCCCGACGGAACTGGTGCGCGCCGGTGTTAAGGCCTTGCTCTCCTCGCTCTTCGGCGCCTACGCGGACAACCGCGAGCTCCAGGCGGTGCGTTCTGAGCTTGCCCCCATTTCGTACACCGGGCAAGACGAGATCTGGATCGATTACGTGGCGGATCTGGGCGACGGGTGGGACGCGACTTACGCCATTGCCAGGCTTCTCGCCCTGCCCGGCCTCGTCCTGCGCCAGGGGGAGACCACCCTGTCGACGAAGCGCGGCCGGATCCTAATCATGGGTGGGGATCAGGTGTACCCCACTGCTACACGCGAGGAGTACGGCAACCGCCTGACCGGGCCGTACCGGGCGGCCCTGCCCTGTGTGATGCCGGCCGACAAGGCACCGCACCTCTACGCTGTACCCGGCAACCATGACTGGTATGACGGCCTCACGAGCTTCGCGCGGCTGTTTTGCCAGCGACGGTGGATCGGGGGCTGGAAGACGCAGCAGGCCCGCAGCTACTTCGCCCTCGAACTTCCGCACGACTGGTGGCTCTGGGGGATCGACGTGCAACTCGGCTCGGATGTCGATCTGCCCCAACTCAACTTTTTCCGCTCGCTCGGGGCGACGCTCCAGCCTGGGGCTAAGATCATCCTGTGCGTGGCCGAGCCGACGTGGGTGTTCACGGACGAAGATGGGGTGGCCTGCTAC
>JAHEMB010000584.1:0-519 GCA_024643915.1 Rhodothermaceae bacterium
GCTGGCCGCTGATGGACCGCAGCATATCCATGTCTTCGAGGTTGTAGACGGCCCGTCGGCGTTTCTTCGGCCCCATCACGAGCACACCAATGGGCGCGCTGTCGCCCAGGATGGGGATGGTGAGGGCGGCCCCCCGGTGCCGCAGCAGTTTGGACAGGTCGTCGGGGAGCGTGCTTTCGTTCAACTCCGGGTTGATGGCCCAGATATGGCTCTCGCGCTGCAAATGCGGCCACACCATCGACACGACCTGCTCGGTCAGGAACGGCGGTTCAGGGTGGTAGGCGCTGGACAGCCACGGTCCGCCCGTTCCTTGCGGGCGCAGGAAGAGCCGCGCCGACTGCGCCCCAAACGCCTCGCCCACTACATGGACCGTCTCGTGGAGGAGCGCCTCGTGGCTGAGCAGGGTGCGCATTTGCTCCTGGAAGCGGCTCAATGTCTGCCGCGCCTCCTGCCGCTCGGTGGCGAAGACACGGGTGGCGTACACGCGCAGGCGCCGGGCCAGTCGCTCGAAGATGATGA
>JAHEMB010000584.1:529-3359 GCA_024643915.1 Rhodothermaceae bacterium
CCTGCCACCACGTTGCGCGCGGCGTCGGTGCGCTGGAGGTACGGGTCCATGAGCGAGAGGCCGCCCACGAAGACGAGGAAGATGAGGCCGAGGACGGTCAGGTACGTCAGCCCCCGGCTCAGCACCTCATCGACCTTGCCGTGCTTGAGGGTGGCGACCGAGACGAGCAGCACCGGAGCGATGGAGAGAAGCTGGGTGCCAACAATTAGCCAGCCCACCGTGGCGTCGTCGACCGCGCCGAAGATGGGGACGACGCCGAGGACGGAGAGCGCCGCGAGAAGCGCCAGTAAGAAGGTAATGAAGCTGCCGGCCCGGCTCCACCCGCCCAGCCGCGCCTCCGCCATTGCCTGATCCTCCAGGTAATGGGCCAGCACGAGGGCCGCCGCCGCCGCGATGTAGCAGCAGGCGTAAAAGAGGAGGGGGGCGATGAGGCCATCAAGCGTGAAAGGGCCCACCTGCGGTCGCACCGTCGTCACCAGGGCCAGCACGCCGAGGATTGCCGGCGTGACGTAGATGAGCAAATAAAGCCAGCCCAGCCCCTTCCTCAACGTCAGCCCCGCGTCGCCCAGCACCTTGCGAAGCAGCAGCACGGGAAAGCCGATCCATCCCACCAGCCCCACGAGCGTGAGAGCCTGAAAGACCTGGTCGTAGGCGCCGCCGGGGAGGGGCGGCCCTAGCACCTGCACCAGCAACAGCCGCAGCAGGTTGCCGAAGATCCAGAGGGAAGAGACGAGGATAAGGCCGAGCGAGAAGGCGGCCTTGCCGCTACGCGGCGCCAGCGGCCCGACGATGAACAGGCAGAGGAGATGAACGAAAGCGCCGAGCGTGAAGCCCCAGATGGACGCCATCCAGAGCGAGCCGGAGAGGGGGTAGAGAAAGGTCGGGTAGCGCGAGAATTGCACCTCGGCCTCGACGAACTGGGCCTCTCGCAGGACGTAGTAGGAGCGGACGCTGCCCGGTGGAATGCCCTCCACGGCACGCTTGAGGTCCTCCGCATTGAAAAGCTGTTGGTCCTCCAGCATGTAAAAGACGTCGTCCGATCGGAGGCCCGCTTCATAGCCCGGGCCGCGTGGGAAGACGTATGCAGCTACGATGATGCCGTCGTCTTCCTGCCACAGCACCCAGTCGAAGCCACGCGCCGGGGCGTCGAGGGCAGGTTCCGTCAATACGCGCGAGACCTCCACCCAGTCCGCCACCACCCGCGCCAGAGGGAGGAGGGCAACGAGCGGCGCCAGCAGCACCAGCACGCGGGCGATGAGGATGTAGCGTTTCATGCGGTAATGATGCGGTTGAAGCAGGAAACCGCGCCGATCCGCTGAGGATCCGTTTTCGGGTTGTGAGTCACGCGATTCGGGATCCTTGCTGCTGACATGTACGCTATCTTCGACAACCGACAACCGACAACCATTTCCTATGCTCATCGATACCCACGCCCATCTCTACCTCGAACGGTTCGATGCCGACCGTGGCGCCGTTGTGGCTCGGGCACGGGAGGCAGGGGTGACGAGCGTCGTCCTGCCGGCCATCGACGTACCCTCCATCTACCAGGCGCTCGGCCTCTGCGAACGATACGAGGGTTTCTATGCGATGGCGGCGCTCCATCCCTCGGAAACCAAGGAGGCGAACGAGGCCGATTTCGAGGCCGTCGCCGCCCTGTGCGACCACCCGCGCGTGGTGGCTGTAGGCGAAAGCGGCCTGGATTATTACTGGGATCGCACTTTCGATGGTCGCCAGCACGATTCCTATCGCCGCCACATCCGCCTCGCGGTGGAGAAGGATCTGCCCCTCATCCTCCACATCCGCGACAAGAACGGGCGCGACGAGGCCCACCGGGATATCGTCGAGATCTTGCAAGACGAAAAAGCAGCGTCACCCCAACCTGCGCGGCTCCGCGGCATCTTTCACTGCTTCACCGGTCCGGCATGGGTGGCGGAGGCCGCACGCGACCTGGGGTTCCTCGTCGGCCTCGGCGGCGTGCTGACGTTCAAGAACAGCGGCCTGGATGTGCTCGCCGCCGATCTCCCGATGGAGCAGATCGTACTGGAGACGGATGCGCCGTTCCTGGCCCCCACGCCGCATCGGGGCAAGCGCAACGAGCCCGCATACGTCCGTCTCGTGGCCGAAAAGCTGGCCGAGGTGAAAGGGTTATCGGTGGAGGAGGTTGCCCGCTGCACCACCGAGAACGCCCGGCGGCTCTTCCGCCTCAGTGATTGATCGGGGAGGAGAGGAGGAGACGGCGGGTGCCTTCCTGCCGGCTCCTCTTCATTTCGTCGTTTCCTCGTTTCAATCCTCTCGCTCCCCACTCTCCGGCTCCTCGACTCGTCATTCACAGAAGCTCCTGGATGACCGCTTCGAGTTGGTCTATTTTGAAGGGTTTGGCGACGACAGTACTCACGTCGTCCACGGCGTCGCCCACCTCGGTATCGCCGGTGAGGAGGACGATAGGGAGGGCGGGGTGGTGGGCGCGGAGGGTGCGGGCCAGCTCGCGCCCACTCATGCCGGGCATTCCATGGTCGGTGAAGACGAGGTCGTACGAGGTCTGGGCCACGAGCGCGAGGGCCTCCGCGCCTGAGGCGGCTAGCTCTATCGTGTGGCCCTTGAGCGTCAGCAATTTTGACAAAACGGAGCGCACCATCTCTTCGTCGTCCACCACCAGGATGTGCGCCTGCTTCCTCGACGTGGCGGTTTTCTCTTCGAGCGAAGCGGCTTCGTCCGGTTTGGCCGGGGGAAAGGTGAGGATAAAGCGCGTGCCCCGGCCCGGCGTTGATTCCACCGTAATGGCGCCCTCGTGCTCCTGCACGATGCCGTAGCTGACGGCCAGCCCCATGCC
>JAHEMB010000585.1 GCA_024643915.1 Rhodothermaceae bacterium
GCTCTTCTCTTGCTAGATCAGCCGGTTGCGTCGCCAGGACGGCTTCATTGGAGTGGAAAGCGAATGGGGAATCGGAGCGTGGGAGAAGCGGATGGAAAATGGAAGATGGCGGGTGTTGCATCTAGGCACTCTCTGCTCCCACCTGCACAGGTTCTGGACACCGCGCGCGTAGATTAGGGGACCAACACGCATTGCCTCGATGCGCTAGATCCCCATGCTCAAGCTCGCTCCTCTCCTCCTTCTCGCGCTGGCGCTCGCCGCCTGCGACTCCAGCAGTATCGACACCGATGTGCCCGGCGGCGAGACGGTCTGGTTGCAGTAGTGGCAGATCATTGCTTGCACTTTAATGGGCTCCGCGCCTCGGGGGCAGTGCTTTGTCGCTCCGGCTTCGCTGAATGGCCCCACCCGAAGGACCGGGGAGATGGCAGGGACAAGAAATTACGGCGTCAGCGTGGAGAAGGTGGAGGAGGCGCTCAAGGCCAGCGAGTTTCCGAACGTGGAGACCATTCAGATCATCTTCAATATGTTCCGCCAGCGGCCGGCAGACCTCTTCTTCGAGCAAGCAAAGAAGCCGAACGTGGGCATCCTGGCGCGCGCCGCTCGACGAGGTTCGCCGAGACGGACCATCGAAAATTCAACCGGGAAGGCGATGCCTTCGACCGAGGTGAGACGTTCGTCGGGGTGAATTATGAGCGGGGCCTCGACGCGGTGGAAGCACGCGAAGCGGTCTGCCCTGAAGGTGCGACGATGGCGCAGTTCGCCCTCCGGTGGATCCTCATGTTCGACGCCGTCACGTGCGCCATCCCCGGAGCCAAACGCCCGACGCAGGTGGAAGAAAACGTCGAGGCCACCGACCTGCTGCTGCTCTCGGGCGCGCCTATGCGATCTGTACCCGACATTTACAACCGCTACGTTTGCGCCGACGAGCATCACTACTGATAGTCGGTTGTTTGAAGGGGACTTCGGTTGGCAGGAAGAAACCTTCCTCGCCATCGGGGCTGGTGTAAGTGAAGATGACGCCGACGCCTGCCTCACACTCAAACAACTCGACTTTCCAGCGCACCTTGAAGAACCCTCGCACACCGCCGTGCAGGGGGTTGGGGCCGCCGTTGATGGCGAGTTGATAGGTTGTGCCGGCGAGCATGAACCGCTCCTGGGCGATACGGCTGCTAAAGCGGCCTATAATCGCGCCGAAATAAGGCTTCTCCTCCTTTGCGGTGGTGCCTCACCCGGACTGCCGGGCAACGGCCAGCATCGCGAAACCGGCCAGGTAAATTAAGAGTCTCGGCTCATGGCCTCGTGCAGGCTAGGGGGATAAAAGAGTGGGGCGAAAAGGAATGAGCCTACGCACTCAACCTGTCACGCGTGCAGGTACACGTTCCAGCCGAGGTACTTGCCGAGGGCTTCCTTCACAGGCGAGGCCACATTCGCACGCGTGGCGGCCACGTGATGCTCGTAGCCGTTCTCGCAGATGTGCGCCAAGAGCGCCTGCATCCGCGGTACTTCAAAGACGCCGTAACCGCCGAAGGTCATTAACGTGTCGTCCGTAAAATCACCTTCGCCCACGTAGGCCCGCAACTCGCCTTTGTAGTCGTCGGTCGAGACGCGGCAGTACGTGAACGGCCCCGGCGCCACGCGGCCCACAATCGTGCCGTAGGTGTTCTCTTTGCCCACCGTCCCAGCAATTATCTCCTGGAAATCCATCTCCTTCGCCTCCCCAAAGAACGCATTGGGCAGGTTCGAGCAGTGGAAGACGACGCCTTTATTGGGTTCGTCGCCATAGTTGTTGTTCCAGTCGAGGAGGGCCGCCGGCACACCTGAGGCCTGCTGGAGGGCGTACATGCTCACCGTCCCGGCGATGTCGGCCTCGCAGGCGCTTGCCATGAGGTTGTTGCTCATCATGCTCATGCAGGTGCAGGGCACCACGCCGTAGAACTCTTCGAGGGCCGTCCAACACTGGATGGCGGTGGCGGCCAGCCCGTGCGCGTCCATGAACCGGTCCACGGCCACGCCCAGCTTCGCCATCTTCACGAGGCTATCCTCTGGGATCCCGTTGACGCGCGTGTAGCCCTTGATCTCGTCGAGCTTATCCTTGACCGGGCCGTCGGTGTCCATCTTGCGGATCCAGCCGAGGAGTTCGGAGAGGTCGAGCGTCTCGACCGAGATGCCGGCGCGCTCGAAGAGCTTCTCGCTGTAGCGAACGGTGTTGAAGGCCGCCGGG
The DNA here is from genome assembly GCA_024643915.1 of Rhodothermaceae bacterium. Classification (GTDB taxonomy): domain Bacteria; phylum Bacteroidota; class Rhodothermia; order Rhodothermales; family JAHEMB01; genus JAHEMB01. The sequence goes on from JAHEMB010000585.1 coordinate 2,222, forward strand.
CGTGCGCCGATCTGGCCTAGGCGCACGCCCCGAAGGGAGCGCACCACGCGGCAGGTAGCTGCAAACCGGTCGAGATCCTCCGCAAAAGCGCTGCTCTCGGGGTCCATCGTGTGCTCGCTCGTGAGGGAGAACCTGATGCCGTACTGGTGCAGGTTGTTGCAGGCCGACATCTTGCCACAGAAGCTGTCCCGGCGGAACTGGAGAGACATCTGGTCGGCGGCGTCCTTGAAGGCGTGGACGAGCACCGGCACGTCCAGGCCGGCCCAGCGCAGCGTGTTGGCGATGGCCCGCTCGTCGCCGAAGTTGGGAAGCGTTACGAGCACCCCGTCAAGGTCGTCGCTGTGCTCGCGGAAGAGGTCGGCGCAGAGCCGGGCCTCTTGCAGGCTTTCGATGGCGCCGTTGTTGGTGGCTTCGGCAGGCGTGACAATGGCCCGGATGCCCTGCTTTTCAAGCACATCGAGGATGGTCTTGCGGCCCGTCTCGCAGAGATGATCAGGGAAGAAGCCGCGATTGCCGACGATGACGCCGAGCGTGACGGTTTCGTCCCGCCTGGGGCGAGAGAGGGCTTCCCCGTTTTCAGGCTGGTTAATGGGCGAATGGCCGGCTTCATGATCGACGTCAGGTCTGGATCCCATGGGTTTCTCCGTCAGGGTTAGGAGGAAGTTCCACGCAGTGGCAGCCGGCTAGGGAGACAAAGGCGTTTCTCCACTGCCTCGGGCAGGCACGTGTGAAGCGCCGGGGATAAACAAGGTCAGGCTGTCGCCTCCGAGAGCACACGATCACGCCTAGACCCTGTCCTAATTTTCCCCAAGTCCGAACCTTTTGCTGCCGGCTCTGCACAGAGAGTGCTAAGATCATATCATAAGTAGGAAAAAAAGGCTGAATTGTCTAGATGTTCGAAAATCTTCAATCAAAGTATTATTCACCTCTGAGTGCTCTGACAAGCGAATCTTGATGGGTTCTGCACGCCCCTGCGTCTCCCTGCCGGCGTTGCGGTCGCTTGCCGTAGCACCGCTACGTCGCGCTCCCGCGCCTGGGCAGGAAACCGACTCGGCGCACATTCAGCCATCACTTTCCACTTGTCAGAGCACTGAGAGACTGTTTGGTAAGTCAGTTGGCAGCCGAGCACGAGC
>JAHEMB010000586.1 GCA_024643915.1 Rhodothermaceae bacterium
CCCTCATGGCCACCGGCGGCCTCCTGCTGCTGCTCTGGCTGCTGGCGGAACTGAGCACCGTGCTCACGCCCTTCGCCGTCGTCTTCCTGGTGGCCTACCTGTTCAACCCCCTCGCCACCCTTCTGGAGGAGCGTCACCGCGTTCCCCGTTGGGCGTCATCGCTCGGGGTGACGGCCCTCGTGGTAGGCCTCCTCGTTCTCTTCGTCCTCCAGGTCGTTCCCAACATCCTGGGGCAGCTCGAAACACTCGCCGGGCGGGTGCTCGGCAGCGTCGAGCAGCTTCAGGCGTGGCTCGCCTCGACGACGTTCCTTGACCGGTTCGATGAGACGGGCCTGATCGACAAGGAGCAACTCATCGCCCGCACCACGACGTCGATCCGGGAGCTGGCCGACTCCTTTACGGCCAACCTCCCGATGCTGGCCGAGGGGGTGCTGACGCACCTGGCTTCGCTCTTCGGCATCATCACGGTGGTGGCCATCGTGCCTGTCCTCCTCTTCTACATGCTGAAGGACTTCCCTACCATCAAGCTCCGCCTCTTCGAGCTTTTCCCCACTTTCGGCGGGGAGCGGGGCTACCTCGTGCAGGCCGGCGAGGTGGTGGGCAGCTACCTCCGCGCCCAGCTCCTCATCAGCGCCATCGCCGCCGTCAACGTGTCCATCGCCCTGCTCATTTTTCAGGTGCCGCTGGCGCTCCTGATCGGGTTGATGACGGGCGTGCTCAACCTCGTGCCCAACATCGGCGCGCTCATCACCGCCGTCCTGGGCGTGCTCATCGCCGTCATCTTCGGCGACCCTTGGCTGCTCGACGCCGTGGTGGTGGTGGCGGTGCTGATGGGGCAGAACCTGCTGGAGCAGAGTGTCCTCCAGCCGAAGATCATGAGCAACCGCGTGGGGCTGCACCCGGTCCTGATCTTCCTCTCGCTCTTCATCTTCGGGTATTTCCTGGGCGCGCTCGGCCTGCTCATCGCCGTGCCGGTGACGGCCCTGCTGATGGCCGTCTACAAAGCCTACCGCCACGAGCTGACGCTCGACCTCTCCCCCGAGGCCCGCCTCAAGCGCGACCTCTCGAAACGCCTGCTGGGCCGGCTGCGCGGGTAGCTGCTGTGTCGGTCACCGGTCATCTGGCCTTGGTCGTTGTACTCATGCAGCGGCGTGGATGCAATTCCTGTCCGACACGCTTATCTTGGAGGAAAATCTATTTGTCGTAAGATTGAGAATCATCTGTGCCGCTCCAACGCGAAGATCTAGCAAAAGGAATTGTCCTGGCAGGCATCGGGGCCTTCATTGATCCCACCGGGCTGCTGTTGCCCGCCGTCGTGGAGGCGGGCAGCAAGCTCCTTCCGGCTGCGTCGCATGAGGATCATCTCAAACAATTGCGCAAGGCCGTCAAAGCGAACCTGCCGAAGGGCGGCGCTCCGCAGGAGGGCTACGACACCGCCGTCGGCCTGCTCGCCTCGCACTTCCGGGGCGCGCGCGACCTCTACGCTTATGGTGAGGATCCGGGGGCGCTGGCGGACGAGTTGATCCGGCGCTCCGGGCAAACGCTGACGGCCGGCGTGAGAGGCTACGCGCGCCAATGCCTCATCGCTTTCCTCGCCGCCTGCCGCGACTTGGAGGCAGAGGTGCAGGCCCTCGAACGGCTCTTCCGCCTCGACGTGCGGCGGCGCCTCGAAGAACTGCGCCGCCTCGGAATCGACGACCGTGCCGCCCTGGCGCACCTCGAACGGTGGCTCCGCGCCGACATCCTCCACGACCCGCGCGAAAGCTTCGCAAGAAGGAGCGCCCGGTTCGACCACCGCGGCCCCGCCCGCCTGCTCGACGCCCGCGCCGAGACGGTGCCGTTCTTCGGGCACGAGGACGAACTCGCCGCCTTCGAGGCGTGGCTCGACGACGGGGTGGACCTCGACGCCTGGGTCATCGCCGGGCCGGGCGGCATCGGCAAGACGCGGCTGATGCTCGAAGTACTCGGCCGCGCCCGGATGCACGGCTGGCGCGCGGGCTTTCTGCAGAGCGGCCTCGACCGGCGCGACGTGGAAGCCGCCGCCGTGACGCTCCTCGACGACGCCCGCCCCCTCCTCGCCGTCATCGACTACGCCGAGGACCGGCCCGGCCTGACTGCCGCCCTGCTCCATCCCTGGCTCGACGCGGGCGGCACGCCCCGGCGCCTCGTCCTCCTGTGCCGCCACCACGACCTCCTCCACGATGCCCTCGACCGCCACCGCCACGAGGGCGACGCCGCCCGCGACGCCCACGCCTACCTGGCCGGAGCGAAGGTGCATCGCATGGAGCAAGACGCGCTCCTCCTGCCCCCCGAGCGCCGCCGCGCGGCCTACACCGAGGCCCAGGCGGCGTTCCTCAAGGCCGAAGCCGGACCGGAAGAGGCCACGCCACATCCCGTGGGCGCCCTCTCGGACGATTTCTTCGACCGGGTGCTCTTCGGGCGCAGCCTCTACCTGCACGCCGCCGCCTACACCTCGCTTTTCGGCCCGCCCAAAGTGCGGCGCGGCGACCTCCTTGGCTTCGTTCTCGACCGCGAGTTCGACCACCTCACCCGCCTCCTCAAGGACGAGCCTCACCTCGCCGCCGTCCCGCTCACCGGCACCGACCTGCGGCCCGTGCTGGCCCTCGCCACGCTCGCCCTCGCGGCGCGCTCGGACGTAGGCGAAGCGCCGGGCATTCCGGTTATTTCAGTTTTCGTTGCCGGGGGCCTTCCCGACCTGCCGGCCCTGGCCCGCGATGCCCTGATCCACCTCCTCTCTCACGCCTACCCGCACCCCCTCGGCGGCGGCGACCGCATGGACGCGCTCCGGCCCGACCCCCTCGGCGAAATGCTGGTCTTTGAAGCAGTGAATAAGCGCCCCGCCCTCCTCGACGCCGCCTTCGGCCCGACCCTCGACGGCGCCGCCTACGACAGCGCCGCCACCGTGCTGTACCGGACGGCCCTCGCCTTTGCGCCGGACGGAACCGGTGAGGCCTGGCTGGCGGAACGGCTGGAACAGGCAGGCGTGCTGGGGGGCGCGTCGGTGGTGGACGCTTTCCTCCGCCAGATCCCGATCACCACCACCGGCTTCGCCCGCTTCACGGCTTCGCTTGCCGAAGGCCGGGCGGTGCACACACGGGCCCAACTGGATGCTGCGCCCGAAGACGAAGTGGCGATGCGCGCGCACGCGGCGGCTGTCGGCACCCTCGGTATTCGACGCAGCGGCCTGGGCCGTCGGGAGGAGGCCCTGGAGGCCACCGAGGAGGCCGTCGCCATACGCCGTCGCCTGGCCGAGCGCAACCCCGACGCCTTCCTCCCTGACCTCGCCTCTAGCCTCAACAACATCTCGGTTGACCTTGCCTCAATGGGCCG
>JAHEMB010000587.1 GCA_024643915.1 Rhodothermaceae bacterium
CTGCGGCGCTGGCACAGCGCAGGAGAAAACAGCGAAGGGCGCAACGCCATTTCGACGTTGCGCCCCTGCTGTATGGCCCCCTTGGTGTGTGCGGGTTGTTGGGTTGGGTGCGTGATGCGGAGAGGCAGGCGACCGCGCCTTTTAGGAAGGATCTCGGTCGAGGGAACCGAACTCCTCGTAGCGGACGAAGTCCATGATCTCCCCCTCGTGCCCCTCCTTGAACGGACGCGCCAGCTTCGGCGAGGCCATACGGTAGCGCACGTCCGGGTTGCCGCTGAACGACGCCGTCCCGCTCGAAGTCACCGTCCCGTAGACCTGCGCGCCCCCGTTCGAGATGTGACCGCTCGTGAAGACCTGGCCCCACACCTGGCGGTTGCCCGCGATCACCGCGTTGCCCGTCGAGTAGTAGGCCACGCTGCTCTCGTCCTTCTCGCTGTAGCCGCTCTCGCCCACGAGCGCGTTGCCCGAGAAGTTCAGGTCCCCATCGACGAGGAAGATCATGTAGCCGTCGATCGTCACGTTGTTCGTCGTCAGGTTGCCGTTGACGTGCCAGACGAAGGGGTCCTCCCGCGTCCCGCCCATGTCGAGCGTGCCGTTCAAGCTCACGTCCCCCGTCGAATGATCGACCCACATCTTGCCCAGGATCTCGTTCTGGAAGTAGGTCGGGTCGCTCCAGTCGGGCAGGTTGACGTAGCTGGCCTGGGCGTAGTCCGGCGCTGCGCCCGGGTTGTGGTTAGGGTTGAACCAGTTGTTGAGCTTGCCCGGCTGCGAGGAGCTGGCGACGACGGAGGAGCCGAAGCCCTTCCAGTTGCCCGAGTTGCCGCCGACGGTCAGCTCGCCGTTGCTGTGGATGTTGTGGTTGAGTTCGAGCGTGCCGTTGTCGCAGGCAGCAGTCGAGGGGTTGAAGACGCAGGCCTGGACGTTGCCCTGGAGGCTGATGTCATCCTCGGCGATGGTGCCGAATTCGAGGAACTCGGGCAGGGCGTCGTCGGCAGAGGGGCCGCGCCAGGCGATCTTGTACTCGAAGGTCGCCTCGACGGTGTGGGTGGCCTCGGAGCCGTCGGCGAGCGGGACGGTGCCGACGGAGACGACGGAGACGAGGTCGCCGTCGCGGGTGATCGAGACGTCGTAGGCGCCGTCGAGGTAGCTTCCCTCGAAGTCGCCGGTGGCGACGGCGAGGAGTTCCTTCTGGACGCGCTGGACGGCCCAGTTGTAGCCGGTCATAGCGACCTCGCGGGCGAGGGACTGGGCGCCGTGTTCGGCGGCGCGGTGTTCGGATTCGATGGAGGCGCTGGTGGGCCCGCTGTAGAGCAGGATGCCGCCGGCCACCATGACCGAAGCGGCCATCAGTAAGAGTGCTTTTCCCATGATCTTATCCTCGGTGAGGTTGGTTTAGCGAGGTGCCTGGCCCCCTGGCGGGCGCCACATCAGGCAAGCTTGTTTACTTCTTGCCCTTGCCGCCTTGGCCGCCGACGGATTCGCTGTTGTTGAAGGGACACCAGTCCGTCAGCCATACCGACTTCGCCGTCGTGCCCGAAGGAGCGTTCGTCACCATCGTACAGCCATTGTCCACGAGGGCATCGTGGACCTGCTGCGGCGAAGCACCTGGATTCTGTGAGAGGTAGAGTGCGGCGGCACCCGCCACGTGCGGCGCCGCCATCGACGTGCCGGTCATTTTGACGGGCGGTTGCTTGGCGCCTGTCGCGTTGCTTGCCGAGACGACGTCCACGCCTGGCGCCAGCAGGTCCACCATCTGGCCGTAATTCGAGAACGAGGCGAACTTGGCGTTCATGGTGTAGGCACCCACCGTGAGGGCCTCGGTCACATGTGCCGGTGTTACCAGGGCCGCATCGGCGGCGTCGTTGCCCGCTGCAATGACGTAGACGACGCCCTGCGCGATGGAGGCGGCAATGGCTTCGTCGAGCGCGTTGTAGTCGCTCGTGCCCACGTAGCCGCCGAAGCTGACGTTGACCACGATGGGCGTGGCCGGGCTGGCCGCTTTGCGTTTGCTGATCTCCTCGACGGCGGCGATGACTGTGGAGAGATCGGTCTGGCCGTTGTTGTCGAGTACCTTGAAGTTGTGCACGCGCACGCCCGGCGCCACGCCCACGACGATGTCGTTGTCGTCCTCGGCGGCGATGGTGCCGGCCACGTGGGTGCCGTGCCCCACCGCATCGTTCGCATTGCCCCCGACGAAGCTACGATCCTCGACCACGTTGATGTCGTGCTCCTTGACGCCGGAGTCGAGCACGTAGACCTCGACGCCTGAAACGCTGCCGTTGCCGTTGCCGGATTGCGTGTAGCTGGAGTCGGCTTCGATCAGGTCGATGCCCCAGGGCAGGTGTTGCCCGTTGCCGGCCTTGAGGTCCGTCGCCGACGGGTTGCCCCGGTTGATCTGGGCGTCCGGCTCGGCCCAGGCGATGTCGTTGTCGAGTTCGATCTGGTTGAGGAAGGCAGGCACGTTTAACAGATCGACGTGGGCAGCAAAACCGGGGAACACCCTGTCGTAGGTGCGCTTGATGGTGATGCCGGCCTGGCTGCTGTATCGTTCCAGCACGGCGGACATGGAGAGGGCGCCGGAGGAGGTCAGGCCGACGACGAACTCGGTCTGGGTGACGAGCTCGGCGTAGCGCTCCATCACCTTGTTGGCGCCGTCCTCACCCTGGCGCTGAAGCAGATGGGCGTGACGAAGCTTACCCTCGCGCGGCGCCTTGGTGAAAGCCTCCTGCTCGGCAGCCTCCTGCCCGACGAGGCCGTCCTGGCAACCGGCCAGGGCGAAGACCGCCAGAAGGAGGGGTCCGAAAAAGTGCCGGAGCGGCTTCCTGTAGGTGTGGACTGGGTGCTTCATCACGTTCTCTATCTTGCGTTCAGGGTGTACGTGTGGAGGGTGTGCCTATCCGTTTACTCGCTCCACTCGATGTGGAGGAGAGGGGCGCCGTCGCTGTCGCCCTCGTAGGACTCCGCCGTGCGCTCGCCCGTGCCTGTGATGAGCAGCGCCAGGGCGTTGCCGCTCTGCCAGCCCGACCGGTTGACGATCTCCTGAATCACCGCCGCCAGCTCCGGCGTGCGCTGACCCGCCCCGGCCTCGCCGGTCGAGCTCCACGCGCCCGGCTGCCAGGCGATGCTCGCCGACGTGGTCGTGCGGCTGCTGAGGTTGTTGCTCGACGTGGAGAAGGCCGCCGCGTTGCCGGTCCGGTGCGCCCGGATGGTAAGCGAGGTAGCCTCGCTATCCGTCTCGTCAGTTTTGAACTGGACGTAGGCGCGCTCGATGGTGGCGCCCTGGGGAATGCCCAGGCCGGTGAAGCGCAGGCCCACCGTCTGGGCGCCGCCGCCGTCCTCGGTCA
>JAHEMB010000588.1 GCA_024643915.1 Rhodothermaceae bacterium
CCAGTAGGGAAATCCAAAATTCTAGATCCGAAATTCCAAAGGATGCTGCAAGAGAACGTAGAATTCGGGTTTAGAATTCCGGATTTCTGAGCTTGCTCAGAAGCGTTGGCGGAACATGATGGGGACGAGGGAACCAGTGGGCGTGCCGATCTGCACCAGTTCCCAGCCGCGCTCGTAGCCTTCGATGAATCCTTTCAGCCGGTCGATGCGCTGGTGCGCCGGGCCGTCCGCCATCCAGTCGAACGATTCGACGCGGTACTGCGTCAGCCGCTTCAGGCCGTCGATGGTCACTTCAAGGTCGATGGTGTGGTCCACCTCGGGCGGCGGCAGGTTGATACAGATCTGGTTCATGGTTTCAGCGGCTCGCGTTGAGGATGGACGGTCGTCAGACTTTGGTTCTTCGTAATGGATGACCCTAAGGTTTCTTTATCGGCCAAAAAAGCCCGGGCCCCCTCACTCATATCGCAGGCTCTTCACCGGATTGGCCCGTGCCGCCTTGATGGCCTGATAGCTCACGGTCAGCAACGCGATGGTGAGGGCGAGGGCGCCGACGAGGAGGAAGAGCTGCCAGGAGACGGCGATGCGATAGGCGAAGCCCTCCAGCCACGTCTGCATCGCAAAATACGCCAGGGGCGCTGCCAATACCACCGCCACCGCCACCAGCCGCACGAAATCCTTCGACAGCAGCACCACCAGCCGACCCACCGAGGCGCCGAAGACGCGGCGGATGCCGATCTCTTTCGTGCGCCCGGCTACGGAGAGCGCCGCCAGCCCGAATAGTCCCAGACACGCGATGAGGACGGCGAACCCGGCGCCGTACCCGACGATCCGGCTCCACCGCTGCTCGCTTGCGTACATTCGGTCGAAGTCGTCGTCGAGGAAGCTGTACTGGAAGGGCACGTCGGCGGCTACGGCCTGCCACGCTGTCTCCAGGGCGTCGAGTGTGGCCGGCACGTCGGTCGGGGCAAGGCGGACGAGGAAGTAGTTGAGGCCCCACTCCGGATGCAGGCTCACGATCATCGGCTCTACTTCACGGTGCAGGGGCAGGTTGTTGACGTCTCTGAGCACGCCCACGACGACCGGCTCTTCATAGAACCCTTCAAGTTGCTGCCCGAGTGGATCGGTCCACCCGAAGTCGCGGACGAGCGCCTCGTTGACGAGCACGGCGCCACGGGGATCGGTGGCGCGTGTGGGATCGAGCCGCCGCCCCGCCACGAGCTCCATCTCCATCACGTCGAGGAACGCGGGATCGACGGCGTAGACGTAGGCGCGTTTCAGGTCGCCTCTATAGTCCCAGCCCTCTCGGCTCCACCCGTGCGCGAAAGCGTTGTTCATGCCGGTGACCGCCACTACGTCGTCGCGCCCTTCGAGCGCCTGGCGAAAACGCGGCAAGAGGGCATCCCCGGGCAGGCCGCTGGTGGGGATGACGACGACATGCTCCTTGTTGAAGCCGAGGTTCTTCGTCTGTAAGTAGTCGAGTTGCCGCACCATGACGAGCGTGCCGATGATGAGGAAGACGGACAGGGCGAATTGCACGACCACGAGCGATTTGGTGAGGGCGTTGGCGCCGCCCAGCCGCAGGCGCTGCTTGAGCGTCTCCACCGGACGCAGCCCCGACAGGACGAGCGCCGGGTAGCCGCCCGCCAGGAGCCCCACCCCCAGCATCAGCCCGACCAGCATCGCCACGGTGGCGCCGCTTTTCAGGTACTCGAAATGGAGGGTTTTGGCGGCAAGCGTGTTGAAGGTGGGCAGGAAAAGCTCGGCCAGGGCGATGCCGACAGCGAGAGCGAGGAGGCTCATCAGGACGGCCTCGCCCCAGAACTGGAGCATGAGCTGCCGCCGTTGCGCCCCCACCACTTTGCGCACCCCGACCTCGCGCGCCCGCCCCGCCGACCGCCCGATGGCGAGCGTGGTGAAGTTGATGCAGGCGATGAGCAAAATCGCCAGAGCGATGCCGCCGAGGAGGTAGGAGTAACGCGGATCGCTCGGCATCCTCAGGCCGGGCTGCACGCTCGGATCGAGATGGATCTCGTGGAGGGGCTGCAAGCGATAGGTGGGCGGCAGGGCATCGGCGCCTTGCTCGCGGCGAACCGACTCCGCCTCGTTCGGGAAATAGCGCGCGCGGAAAGCCGGCAGCTTGGCCGATACGGCTTCCAGGGAGGAGCGTGCATCCAGCGCCACGTAGACGAAAAACGACGAGGCGTTCCAGCGATCCTGGCGGTTCCGGATCCACTCGTACGCCTCAAGGGTCTTGGCGAAAGGCAGCAGGAAATCGAAGCGGATGCTGCTATTGCCGAGGATTGGCGCGGCCACGCCGGTCACGGTGAGCGCCTCGAACGTGTCGTTGAAACGCACCTCCACCGTCTGCCCGAGCGGGTCCTCCTCGCCGAAATATTTCTCCGCCGCCTGCGCACTCAGCACGACGCTGTTCGGATCGTCGAGGGCGGTGGCGGGATCGCCGCGCAAGAGCGGGAACGTGAAGACCTCGAAGAGCGCCCCATCAGCGAAAAGAAGGGGCTCCTCGAACGTCTGCCCGCCGCGCCGCACGAAACGCTCCTGGTTGAAGAAGCGCACGGCCCGTTCCACCTCCGGCAGATCGGCCACGAGCGCCTCGGCCAGGGGGAGCGGCTGCCAGGGATGCTCGCTCTTCCCCTGCCCGGGCCCCTCGAAATCCTGCAGCGTCACGCGGAAGATGCGCTCCCCCTGCTCGTGGAAACGGTCGAAGGTCAACTCGTCCTGCACGTACAGGTAGATGAGCGCGCAGAAGGCAATGCCCACGGCCAGGCCAAACACGTTGATGAACGCGTACAGCTTCTGCTTCCGCAGGCTCCGCAGGGCGATGGTGAGATAGCTTTTTAGCATGTTGCTCTTCGGACGCTCACTTTGTTCGCTTTAGGACGCTCCCCTTCGGCTCGCTGTCGTGCTTCGTTCTTTGGGAAATGCTGCGGAAAGTCGCCCCGAAGCACGAAGAACAAAAAACGAAGAACTACTCGTACCGTAGCGCTTCGACGGGGTCGGTGAGAGCGGCGCGGACGGCGTGGTAGCTCACCGTCGCCAGGGCCACGACGAGGGCGGCCAGCCCCGCCCCGGCGAAAAGCAGCCAGGAGAGGTCAGCGCGGTAGGCGAAGGCATCGAGCCAGTGCTCGGCGGCGAGGTAGGCGAGGGGCGTTGCCACGAGGAAAGCCACCCCCACGAGCCGCGCAAACTGCTTCGAGAGCAACAGGGCGATGCCGCCCGCGCTGGCGCCCATCACCTTGCGCACGCCGATCTCTTTGGTGCGCCGCTCGGCGGTGAAAGCCGCGAGGCCGAACAGCCCCAGGCACGCGATCAGGATGGAGAGG
>JAHEMB010000589.1 GCA_024643915.1 Rhodothermaceae bacterium
CCTCTCTGCCGAAGAGCACGCGCACCTCAACCACCTGCTCGAACGGTTGCGGACGGATCAAGTGTAGGTGATGTGTTTGCGGGCAGGGAGGCGTACTTTCCCCTGCGCGCACCTCTTCCTCTCGTCCGTGAAGCATTTTGCGGAAAGCCTACACCCTCAGCCGTCCCCAGAAGCTCTACGTCGTTTGCGCAGCCATTTTTATAACGGTCCTCGTCATCGCCGAGGCAACGGCCAGCAAGTTCTTCACAGCGTTCGACCTGCCCTTCACGTTCACCCTCTTCGGCACCGACTTCGATTCGGTGATTATGACGGCGGGCGTCATCGCCTTTCCCGTCACGTTCATCATCACCGACCTGCTCAACGAGTATTACGGCAAGGCGGGCATCCGATTTGTCACCCTCGTGGGCATGGCGATGATTCTGTTCGAGTTCGCTATTTTGCAGGTGGCGATGGCCGTCCCGACGGCGTCAATCTCGCCGGTGCCGGACGAGGCGTTCGGCGCGGTATTCGGCGCCACGGGCCGCATCATTTTCGGCAGTATCACGGCCTACCTCGTCGGCCAGTTCGCTGACATCACGCTCTTTCACTGGCTGCGGCGGCTCACGGGGGGGCAGATGCTGTGGCTGCGCGCCACCGGCTCCACCTTCGGCTCCCAGTTTCTCGATACCCTCATCGTGCTGACGGTGGCCTTCGCCGGGCAGCTCGCCTTCCAGGAGATCCTCGCCATCACACTCTTCAACTACGGCTACAAGTTCATCATCGCCATCACGCCCCTTATCTACCTCGCGCACTGGATCATGGATCGCTACCTCGGCGAGGAACTGGCCGAGGCGCTCATCCACGAGGCGGAGCAGGGCGGCGCGCCGGGCTGATGGAGCCGAAGAGAAGAGCGCCAGGACCTCGTGCTTTACCGACCACAAGGCATATCGAAGGATGAAAAACGGATTTCTGACGAGGGGCCGGCAGCGCCTCCTACTGTTGCTGTTGATGCTGCCCGTTTTAGCCGCAGGGCCGGCCGCCGCCCAGACAGTGGCAGACACGGCGTTCGTGCTGCGCCAGGCCGACTTCGGGCCGGAGGGTATCGCCTACGAGGCGCAGCGGGATGCCTACTGGGTTAGCAGCATGCGGAGCGGGCGCATCGTGCAGGTGCGGGCGGGCGCAGCGTCGCCATTCGCCGCCCTCGCCTCCGGCTGGAGCGCGCTCGGACTGGCGGTCGATACGTCGCGCGCACGCCTCTGGGTGGCCGCCTCGGCGCTTCCCCAGGCCGAGGGCTATCAGGAAGCCGAGGCCGGGCGGTCCGCCCTCATCGCGTTCGATCTGGATTCCGGCCACGAGGTGGCCCGCGTGGCGGGGCCGCCGGGCAGCACCCTGGGCGACCTCGCCCTCCACCTCGACGGCACTATCTATACCTCCGACGGGCTGAACGGCGCCGTTTACGCCCTGGCGCCCGGCGCCGACACCCTGCACACCCTTGTGCCCCCCGGCGTCCTGCGCTCGGCGCAGGGCCTGGCGGTGGATGCCGCCGGAACGGCCCTCTTCGTAGCAGATTATGCCATCGGCATCTTCCGCCTCGACCTCCTGAGTGGCACGCTCGTTCTGCTGCGCCACGACGGGCAGCGGCGCCTCTGGGGTATCGACGGGCTCGTGCGCGACGGCGCCGACCTGCTCGCCGTGCAGAATGCCCGTGGGCAGTTCAGCGTGCTGCGCTTCCGCCTCCGGGAGGATCGGATCGCTCGCGTCGAGGTGCTGCTGGAGGGCCACCCTGCCCTCGACGAGCCGACACTGGGCACGCTCGTCGGCGAGGATTTCGTCTTCGTCGCTTCCAGCCTGTGGGGCCACCTGAACGAGCAGAACGAGATCGAAGCGTCCCACCCGCCGCCGGTATTTTTGAAGATCGGGCTGCGCTAGGGCGTGCTGCGGGCTATCGATTAACCGGTCGCGAAGTCCACCAGCGCGTAGATATCCCGAAGCCTGATCTCCAAGTCGAAAGCAGAACTTCGGACGGCCCCAACGAGATCGAGCACGACTATGCGCCAGGTTTGCTACCGGGATGACGGCTTTAATTTTCCGCCAGTGCCGCGCCGTTCGTGCGGATGACTTCGCGGTAGAAATGCGCGCTGGCTTTCGGCGTGCGTTGCTGCGTCTCGAAATCGACGTGGACGAGGCCGAAGCGTTTGGCGTAGCCCTCCGCCCACTCGAAGTTGTCGAAAAGCGACCAGGCGAAGTAGCCGCGCAGATCGACGCCCTGCCGGATCGCTTTGTGCGCCGCGCGCAGGTGCCGCCAGTAATAATCGACGCGGAGCGGGTCCTCCACCGTGCCGTTGGCGGTGGGCGGGTCGTAGAAGGCGGCACCGTTCTCGGTGACGTAAAGGGGGAGGCCGCCGTAGCGTTCGTGCACCCAGGTGAGCGTATCGGTGAGTCCCTCGGGGTACACGCCCCAGCCGACGTCGGTGTGCGTGACACGGTCCTGCCGCACGTCGTCGAAGCGGAGCGGCGGCGCCTCCGGCGCATCGCGGGTGAAGCTGACCTTGTAATAGTTGATGCCGAGAAAATCGATAGGTCGGCGGATATGGTCGAGGTCCCCGGCGGGGAAATCCGGCCAGCCGACGCCGTAGACCTCCGCCGATTCCTCCGGGTACGCGCCGAAGAAAACCGGGTCGAGGAAGTGCCGGTTCATGTAGGCGTGGGCGCGTGCGACGGCGGTGCGGTCCGCGTCGCTATCGGAGGCCGGGTACTTCGGCTCCAGGTTGACGACGAGGCCGATCTGATGCTTGCCTTCGGCGCGGTAGGCTTCCACCGCCGAGGCGTGGGCCCGCAGCAGGTTGTGCGCGGCACGCGGCGCCTCGAACAAGTTCGCGTGGCCGGGCGCGTGGGCGCCGAAGAGGTAGCCTCCCTCGGTCGAAACCCACGGCTCGTTGAGGGTGGCCCAGTGCTGCACCCGCCCGTCGAGGGCGCGAAAAACGATGCGGGCGTATTCGGCGAACCAGTCCGCCGCATCGCGGTTGAGCCAGCCGCCCCGGTCGTCGAGGGCGGCGGGCAGGTCCCAGTGGTAGAGGGTGGCGAAGGGCCGGATGCCCGCATCAAGGAGGGCATCGACGAGGTGTTCGTAGAAATCCAGCCCTTTCCGGTTGACCCTACCCGTGCCCTCGGGCAGGATGCGGCTCCAGTTGATGCTGAAGCGGTAGGCTTGCAGGCCCAGGTCCTTCATCAGCCGCACGTCGTCCGCGAAACGGTGGTAATGATCACAGGCTACGTCGCCGGTGTCGCCGTTGCGGGTGCGGCCGGGGGTGTGGGCGAAGCGGTGCCACGTGTGGGGGCCGGCGCCGTCTTCGAGC
>JAHEMB010000590.1:0-999 GCA_024643915.1 Rhodothermaceae bacterium
AGTTCGTCGAGGCGGACGCGGCCGCTGGCGATGAACGTGTCCTCGCCCACCTGCCGCAGCAACTCGCTCTCGGCGTCGAACTCGTCGCGGATGTCGCCGAAGAGTTCTTCGAGCAGGTCTTCACGCGTCACCAGCCCAGCCGTCCCGCCATATTCATCAATGACAATGGCGATGGACGAGTTGGCCGTCAGCAGGTCCCGCAGCAGTTCCTTCGACAGCTTCGACTCCGGCACGAACTTGGTCGGGCGGATGATCTCGGTGAGCGACTCTGGCTCCGAAAAAAGGTCGAACGCGAAGACGATACCGACGATGTCGTCGATGTTCTCGCGGTACACGGGAAGTTTGGAATGCCCCGTTTCGATGAACTTCTGCCGGAGATCCTCGAGGGACGTGTTTTCGTCCACCGCCACAATGTCGGTGCGGGGAATCATCGACTCACGCACGCGAATGCTGCTCAAGGCGAAGACGTTTGAGAGCAGTTCGCTCTCATCCTCGTCCAGGTCCAGCAGCCCACTCTCCCGGCTCTCCTGAATGACGATCTCGAAGTCGTGCCGCATAAACTGGGAGAACGTCTCGGCGTCGGCGCGCAGCAACTTTACCAGGGCGGAGGCCGACCAGCCGGCCAGCTTGACGAGGGGCAGCAGCAGATAGTAGGACACGCGAAGGGGCACGGCGAGGACGAAGACGGCCTGGTTCGCCATCTCGCGCATGATCGACTTCGGCAGGACCTCGCCGAGGATGAGGACGATGAGCGAGGCAACGATGGTCTGCACGAGCAGGACGCTCAGGTACGTGCCCGCCTCCGCAAAGCCCGCCGTGACGCTGAAGAATTCCTCCAACGGTGCGTTCAGATAGAACGCCATGAGAGTAGAGTAGCCGACGAGGGCGATGTTGGTGCCGACGAGCGTGGTCGTGAGGAACTTCGCCGGCACCAGCGCTTTCAGCTCTTCGAGCCAGTTACGATCGTTTGGAATGAATGAGATGCAGCTTGGGTGTGTG
>JAHEMB010000590.1:1009-3328 GCA_024643915.1 Rhodothermaceae bacterium
CCCGAAGCCGATTCGCCACAACGAACGCGATCTCGGACCCGGCGAAGAAGCCGACGAGCAACAGCAGGACGATGATGGCGAAAAGGGTCATTTCGGTTGCCGGTTTGCCGGTTATCGGTTGTCGGTTTGGGGCCCTAAAAAAGAACCGACAACCAGCAACCGACAACCGGCAACTGCTTCGTCATTGTCCTTTGAAATCGGCTTTGCGGCGTTCGAGGAAGGCACGGGCGCCCTCTTTGGCATCTTCGGTGGCGCAGGCCTGGCCGAAGAGGGCCGCCTCGAAGCGGAGCCCCTCGCGGAGCGGCTGGTCGGAGGCGCGAAGGGCTTCGAGGGCCATGCTGACGGCCAGGGGCGCCTTCGCACTGATGGTCCTGACGAAGCCCTCGGCCGTCTCGATCAGCTCCGCCTGCGGCACCACCCGGTTGACGAGGCCGATCTCGTAAGCCCGTTGCGCACTGATGCGGTCGCCGGTGAGGATGATTTCGGTGGCGAGGCCGCGCCCGACGAGGCGGGGCAGCCGCTGCGTGCCGCCGTAGCCGGGCAGGATGCCCAGGTTGACTTCAGGCTGCCCGAAGATGGCGTTCTCCGAGGCCACGCGCAGGTGGCAGGCCAGGGCCAGCTCGCAGCCGCCGCCGAAAGCGTAGCCGTTTATGGCCGCCACCACGGGCTTGGCCATTTCCTCGATCCGGTTGAAGGCCGCCTGCCCCCGCAGGGCAAAACGGTGACCGTCAAGTGCCGTCAGGTCGGGGAACTGGCTGATGTCAGCGCCGGCCACAAAGCTCTTCTCCCCCGCCCCGGTCAGCACCACGCCCTTCACCTCGCCGTCCGCCCGCGCCTGTCGGAAGGCCGCCTCCAACTCGTCGATGACAGTGGCGTTGAGCGCGTTCAGCTTGTCGGGCCGGTTGACCGTAATCAGGGCGATGCCGGCGTCGTCTACTTCGTAGAGAAGGGTTTCCATCAAGGGTTTACAGTTTGAGGTTTCCAGTTCTTATTGCCTCCCTCCGGAAACAGAGAACCGGAAACTGGAAACCTCTTATTCGCGCAGCCGCGTGCGTTGCTGTAAGGGATCGGGTTCCTCCTCGAAGGTGTCCATCTCGTTGAGCAGGTCGGTGGGGCGCGCGAACACCTCCTCGATCTCCTCCACGGAGGCTTCCGTCTCTTCGACTTCGGAGAGAAGCGTGTCGAGTTGGAAAGAGATTTCCTCGGGGTTGCGCAGGGTGAGGGACTGCTCGTGGATGTACCGTGTCACGTCCTCGATGGTCTCTAGCTGGGCCTCGATGATTTCGAGGTTTTCGTTGCCGCGCTTGAAACGTTCAAGGCGCTGTTCGAGGATCTTCAGGCGCCGCTGCTTGATGGCGCGCACGCGTTCCGAGTCTTCGGCCATATCCTGGTGCAGACCCGCGATGGCCTTAACCACCTGATCCTCAGTCGTGGTCTCGACGAAGTGTTCGTAGCGCTCTTTCTGGTAGAGCAGGTTGAGGTACGAATCGAGGAGCCCGTCGATCTTCTGGAGGTGGCTATCGAGCAGGCCCTGGGTGGCATAGCTCAGCTTGCGGTAATTGGACTCGATATCCTTCTCCAGCTTGCGCATGCGCACGTACCGGCGCTGGAGGTGCTTCGAAAGGAGCTGAAAAATCTCTTTCTGCGAGGGCGGCTTGGCGTGCTCCGCCGCCCGGCGGGCCTTAACGACGCGCTTGAAGCGGTCGTTGCGCGGTACCACCCCCAGGTACATCAATTCGAAGGCCGCCGCCAGGATCAACACGACGTTGAAGAGGAACTCCGTCCCGCTCAAGAAAAAGGCCGTCAACATCGCCACGATGAGGAAGGCGAGGTTCCACGGGTTCAGGAACGCCTCTTTCGTATAATTGATGTCTGCGTCGTTCATACTCCGGTGGCGAATGGCAGGGGGCGAACGTCAGGCATGGAATGCTCGGCGGGGCGCCGGGTTCAGGTTCATTCTGCAACGTTCGTCAATCTTCACGCCTCGTTCCTCGGGCGGCCAAGGGTTTTCTCGGGGAGGCCATCCGCCGGAGGCAGCGCGTCGGCTTCCTGAGCGCGGGCCGGCTTGCCGCCGATGGTTTTCTCCGGCGCCTCAGCCTCGGCCTTTGCATCGGAAGGGGGCGCGGAAGTGGCACGCTCTTGCTCGGGCACGCCCATCTCCATCTTCATCTGCCGGAGGAGGGCGTTGGCGCGCGCCTGCTGCATCAGCTCCTCCATCTCTTCGAGCGAGGGCTGCGGAGCGGCGTCTTTCTCTGCCTCCGCTTCGAGGGCGATTTCGAGGCGGGCTTCGCTCAGCGCCGTCTCCTGCGCCAGCTTCTC
>JAHEMB010000591.1 GCA_024643915.1 Rhodothermaceae bacterium
GCCTTCGGGCGAGAGGCTGCTGCTTTCTTCGAGGCGCTCGGCCACTTGCGTCTTCTCGCCCGTGTTCAGGTCGATCACGTAGAGGTCGTAGAAGAAGCCCTCCCACGTCATCTCTTTGAAGTACGGCTTGCGCGCCTCGCCGAGGATAGCGCGGTCATTTTGTGGCAGGCCCTCGGTCTGCACGTCGAGGTCGCCGAGGGGGACGGCGCGGGCTGCGTCGCGGTGGTAGACGGCTTTGTAGACACGCGCCTGCTCGTCCTTCCACACCTTCTTCTGCTGCGGGTTGATGCGCGGGTCGTCCCAGTGCCACACGTCCATCGTGCGCTTGTCCAGCAGCTTCTCCACGTCGTAGGGGTCAAACGCTTCGGTGGTGTCTTTTTCGGTCTCCTCCCCCTCGTTCTCCTCATCGGGACGATAGCCGAAGAAGAGGCGTGCGCCGTCGTCGGTCCAGGCGAGGTCGTTCTTGGCAGGGATCATCCAGCCCTCGGGGGCCGCGTCGGCGGCGACGGCTTCGCGGAGGTCGCCGTCATCCCACAGCCACAGCGCGGCCTCGCCTGGCTTGCCTTTCTCGTCCTCGGTGGCGGCGAGGAAAGCGAGGGTGTTATCAGCCTGGCTCCAGGTGAGATGGCTGTAATGCCCGTCGTCGTGCTCATCGAGGGCCGATTCCGGCAGGGCGGCGTCGGACAGATCGCGCAGGTAGAGGCCATAGCGCCCCCCGGCGGTGTCGGCCACGGCGTAGGCCAGGAACCGCCCCGCCTCGTCGAAGGCGAAGATGCGGACATACGGGATGACGGTTTCCTGCCCGGTGGCAAGGGCGCGCAGGACGAGCGGCGTGCCCGGCTGCTTCTTGCTTTTCTTCGATTTTACGTCGCCTTTGGTGCTGTCGGCGGCGGTGGTGTCCTTGAGGGCGTAGCGGTGGTAGGCGAAAAAGCGACTGTCTTTGGAGAAGGCAAACCCTTCCACGTCGTCCACCTGCATCACCTCGCCGGTGGCCGTTGCCAGAAGGGCGAGGCCGGGTTTCGGCTTCTTGTCTTCATCTTTCTCGTCTTCGGCTTTCTCCAGCGCTTCCAGGGTCGGATTCACGCGGACAGCCACCCACGCAGCATCGTCCGAGAAGAGGGGCTTGCCACCCCGGTCGATGATGTGTTGTGCCGCGCTGCCCGTGGCGCGGACGATGGCCTCGCCGTCGCCCCGGTCTGGCACGGCGGCGAAGGCCACCCAGGCGCCGTCGTGGGAGATCACGGGATCCTCGACGGCGCGGAACTGCATCACGTCGGGGAAGGTGAGGGCGCGTTGCTGGGCGAAGAGGGGCGCGGCCAGCAGCAGGAGGCCCGCGAGACAGCACAGGCGGGCGTGGCTCCGAAGGGTCATGGGGTGGGGATAAACGGCAGGGGGACGTGTGGCGAAAACAAGAAAGAATAGCCGGAAGGCTGGCGCGGTGCAAGGGAAAGTTTGGCGAAAAGCAGGGAGAGGATTGGAGGAATGGAAGAGTGGAAGAATGGAGGAAGGGGCTATTTTTCGGTGGAGCTGTTCGACTTCGCTTGGGATGATAGAGAGAGAACCTGTTGAGCCATAGCGCTCTACTTGAGTTGTTTCAAGAATGGAATTGCTGCTTCCAACGTGTGCTTCCCCGCCTCCCGTGCCGGCTGCCGGCTCGCCATGCTGGGCGCTCCCTGGTCTATTCGTCACTTCGCGTAGTGATCTGCACCGAGGAAGTGGAGGGACACGTAGGGCTTATCCCCCACCACCCAGCTATCGTGGGGGAGGGGCGGGATGTAGAACAGCTCGCCGGCTTTCAGCTCCACCACGCGCCCGTCCTCGAACGCTGCTGTGGCCGTGCCCTCTAGCACGAGGCCGACGTGCTCGACCTCGCAGTAGCGTGCCCCCACCGACGGCCCGACGTGCTCGGACCATTTCCAGCCCGGCTCGTAGGTGGCCCGCCCCACGGTGATGCCGCCCAGCCGCACCACCTCGAACCGGCCCTTCACCATCTCGCGCGCCTCATCCGGCGCCTCGAAGCGTTTAAGGATGACATCGAGGTTTTTCATTAGGCGCGTGGCGTCCAGATTACTTCCGCCATGATGCGATCTGTACTTCGATCCGCCGTTTTACCTCTTCGTGCGGAATGGTCTCACCGCGCCGGGCTTGCTCCAGTCCTTGCTCGATCTTACTGATCAGGAGCAGGCGCTCGATGGCGTCGTCAACCGTTGCATCCTCCGGTAGGTCAGCGACGGCTTTTATGATTTGACCTTTGGAAATAGTCGCGGGCATTGGCGGTTCCATGAGGTAGCATGGCAGGTAAACGGTCTGGCAAAAAATACGCGTGGTCATAGCAACGGTTCACGCCAACCGCTCACCCCGCTCCCCGCGTCCGCTGCCGGCTTGCCTGCCGCGCCGACTCCGACTCCGACTCAGCCTCTTCATCCAGGGCGGAAACATCGAGCCGGCCCGTGGCAGGCGTTTCCCTGACAGGCTTCTTGGCCGGGGTCTCGGCGATGATCTTTTCCAGCTTGTCGAGCAGCACGCGCGAGCGATCCTTCTGCTGCCGCCCGATGGCCCCGAAGGCGAACCGCGCCACGAGGATCGCCGCCAGCACCACGGCGATGAGGGCAAAGGCGCCGCCCACGCCCCCAATCGGCGCGGCAACCAGCGCCCCGACGAGGATTGCGAGGCTCGCCGAGATGGCGAAGAGGGGCGCGGCCTGCATCGGGTACTTCGTGAAGACGCGCAGCCGTGTGTGACCGCCGTGCGAGGTGACGCGCACCTGCGCCTGCCGCCGCCGGCCCTGGTACGTCCATTCCAGCGTGTTGCCCACGGTGGAGGCCGTGCCGACATGATGAAACGCCTGCCTGATAGCCTCCATCACGTCTTCCTGCTGCGCCACGCTCAACTCCCCCTCCACGATTCGCTCCAGCATCACCGACGTGGGGCCGCCGAGCCAGTGGAAGCCCTCCGCGTCCGCCGCGCCGGTCGCCATCTCCGCCGCCGCCTGCTCCACAAAACGCGGGTCGATGCCCGTCTCCTCTGCTACCTGCCGCAGCTCGTCGATGGAAAGGCCGGTCGTGGTTGTTTCAGGCGCTTCTTTGTGTTGAAGCTCGGAGGCGCGCTTGAGGAGGGCGCTGATCTCCTTGTCGCTGAAGAGGCGGTCGTCGGGCATGGACAGATGGAGGATGGAGGATCGAAGATAGAGGATGAATGGGGACTCGCGCTGCAGTGAGGGAAAAGGGCTCGTTTCCTACGCCCGGCTCCTCCTTCGGCTCCCACCCCGCTCGATCCTCCATCCTCTATCCAGCGAGCGAAGCGAGCGGTCTATCCTCCATCAGT
>JAHEMB010000592.1 GCA_024643915.1 Rhodothermaceae bacterium
TGCTGGGTCTCACCACTCTCTTCTCTCTTCAGCAAGCTGCCGCACAAGACACCACGCAGGGCTGGCGTTTCCCCGCCAACCTGGCCTACCCCCTTCCCTCCACGCTCGACACCACCGCGGCCCGCATCTTCATCCAGCCGATGGCGCTGCCCGCAGAGGTGCTGCAAACGGTCGAAGATATCACCTTCGTCGAGGCCCCGCTGCAAGAGGCGTTCCTCACCCTGGCCCGGACCTACCGGCTCAACCTGCTCGTAGACGAGCGCATCGACGAGCGCGTCTCGGTGGCCTTCGACGATCTGTCCGTCCTCAACGCGCTCATCCTTTTGTGCCAACAGCATGGGCTCATCCTGGAGCAGGAAGGCACGCTCTTTCGCATCCGGCTGCCGGATCCTGTGCTCCCGCCCCAGGCCCCGCCCGTCGAAGAAATGCTACCTGCAGAGGCCATCGGCGAGGAGCCGCCTGCCCCGGCGCTTCGCGTGACGGTGCGTGACGGCCTCTTGAGCGCCGACCTGGCCGGAGAATCGGTGCTGGCCTTCGCGCAGGCCGTGGCCGAGCAGAGCGCCCTGAGCGTCTTCGTGCGGCCCGGCGTGACCGGCTACCTCAGCGGCTTCGTGGCGGCCGTCCCTGTTGCCGACGGCCTCCGGTTGCTGCTGGAGAACAACGGCTTTGTGGTGCGGCAGGAGGAGGGCCACCTCGTCATCGACCGCCCGGAGGGCAGCTCTCAGCAGGCCGCGCCGGAAAACGCACCCATCGACGATGCGGTCTCACCGGGCATACCGATCTCCGGCATCAGCGTAAAAAATGGGTTGGTCAGTGCCAACGTGGCCGATGCGGGTGTGCTGAGCGTGCTGCAAGCCCTCGCCGATCAGAGCAGCCTTAACGTGGTCACGCACAGTCCCGTTGAAGGCTACGGCGCCCCGGAAGGCCGCGTGACGGCCAAATGGGTGGACCTGCCGCTCGACCGGGCGCTCGACGCCTTGCTCCGGGGCACGAACTACACCTACCGCCTCGACGGCAACGTCTTGATCGTGGCCGACCGGCAGGCGAGCGGCATGGCCACGAGCCGCCTCATCCGGCTGCGGCACCTGCCGGCGGGCGGCGTCCTCGAGCGCCTGCCCGAATCGCTGCGGCAAAACGCCTCTTTCCAACTCATCGAAGAGCAGAACGGACTCATCGTCACCGGGCCGGGCAACGTGATCGACCAGGCCGAGCAGTTCCTCCGCGAGATCGACGCGCCCACGCCGCAGATCCTCATCGAGGTCCTCGTCGTCGAGTTCGAGACGACGCGCCTGAAAGAGCTGGGCGTGACGTTCCTGGGCGGGCTGCTGCCGCCCGAGGTCAACCTGCCCGTAGTCGAGGGCGGGTGGAAAACGTACCTCTTCGGTGGCGGCAGTGATCAGGGCGGGCCACTCGACATCCTGGGCGACGCCACCACGGCCAACCGCTTCGTCAACTTCTGGACGGACCTGCTCGGGATCAGCTCCATCGGAGAGCTCCCGTCGGACTTCTACTTCCGCCTCCAGGCGCTCGACCGCGACGGCAAGGCCAACGTACGCTCGCGGCCCCACATCGCCACGCTCAACGGCCAGCCCGCCTCCATCACGGTGGGGACGAGCCAGTATTACATCCTCAAGTCGGTGCTGCCGTACCAAACGCCCGGTCTATCGGGCGGCGAGTCCGAGCGCTTCGAGCGCGTGGAGGCCAACGTGAAGCTGGAGATCGTGCCGTGGGTGACGGCCTCCGGCGGCATCACCGCCGAGATTCGCCCCTCCTTCTCTACGCCCGTTGGCATCCTCGACCCGCGCATCCCGCCCACCCTCAACAACTGGTATGTCGATACGGTCGTCCGCCTCAACGAAGGCGAGACGATCATCATCGGGGGCCTCATTCAGGAGAAGGAGTCCGTCACATCGAACCGCGTGCCCTTTCTAGGCAGCATCCCCTTGCTGGGCCGCCTCTTTCGTAACTCGCGCCGGGACGTGCGCAAGAGTGAGCTGGTGATATTCCTGACGCCGCACGTCTTTTTCGGTGATGAAGCGGATGCCCAGAAGTGGCGCCGGTTCCAGGAGTCTCTGAAATTGCGAAGCGTAGCACCTCCCGAAGCCGAGGAGCGGCGGTGAAAGGATTCCCCGCTTCTTGCAGCAGACGACAGGGGGCTGCATCCGGCGGGTGTGGAGAAGACACGAGCGACGCACTAGCGGCCCACGCCTCGCCCGTCTTCGGCAGGCACCGCAGGCACATTCGGTTCAGGCAGGAGAGCGGAAGAGCGGTTGTCCCTTCCGCCCCAACCAGAACCGAAACCCCCGCCTCACATTTGCTACGGCTCATTTCACGAGCACGAGGCGGCCCGTCTCGCGCCAGGTCGCCTGCGCTGCCTTCGCCTCGATCCGGTAGAAATACACCCCCGAGGCCAGCCGCGAACCGTCCAACCGCATCTGCCGCGCCGCCCCGGCCGCCACCTGCTGCGCCGGGCTCACGAGCACCCGCCGCCCCAGCACGTCGTACACCTCCACGCGCACCTGCGCCGCTTCCGGCAGGTCGAAGACGAGCGTCGTGGCCGGGTTGAACGGGTTGGGGTAGTTGCCGTGCAAGGCGAAGCGCGCGGGCAGCTCGTCGCCGCTCTCGGTTGCCACCACCACGCCGCGTGTAAGACGCAGCGCCGAGGCCGAGCCGGGGCGGGTGAGGCTGCCGTCGGAGCTGAGGAGGCGGTGGTAGAGCGTCACGTCCTGCCCCGAGGGCACGCCGGCAGCGTCGAGCAGGGCAGCCAACTCGGTGAAGGAGAGGCGCAGCGACGTGGCGGTGCCGACGGGGACATTGGCGAGGAGGCTGGTGAAGTCGGCGTCGGGGGCAAGCTGCCAGGTGTAGACGACGGGGTTGGCGTTGGGGTCGGGAGCCGGGTCCCACGTCACGACGAACGACGTGCCGCCGGGGCCTTCGAGGGCGAGGGTGGAGGCGGTAACGGGGACGGCGGTGTCGGGGGCTTCGTTGCCGGGGGAGAGGAGGTGGCCGCGCAGCTCGCCGTCGGGGAAGACCTCGGTGCGGATGAGCACGTAGAGATCGCGCGCGTTGCCGACGGTAGTGATGAGATTGCGGTCGCTGGGAAAGGTGCCGCTCCGGCCGTCGGGGCTGACGGCGACCGTCAGGTCGGCCAGCAGGGTGCCCTGTTCCCCGGGCTTGCCGGCATAGAGCATGGCAGTGGTGAAGCGGCCTTCTAGGGCGTTGAAGGCGCCCGAGAGACGGAGCGAGTCCGGGGTGCCGGTGAGGGTGACGCTGCCGGTTGCGGCGGAGGCCACCGGCGGCACAGCATTGAGGCCGGCGAG
>JAHEMB010000028.1 GCA_024643915.1 Rhodothermaceae bacterium
CTTCGAGTACATGGCCTTCCCTCGCCTCGCGGGCGTCGCCGAGATCGGCTGGTCGTCGCCAGCGGCCCGTTCCTGGGCCACGTACCGCCTGCGCCTCGGCGCCCAGGCACCGCGATGGACGGCGCTCGGCGTCAACTTCCACCGCGCGCCGGACGTGCCGTGGCAGAACAATTAGGAATGAGCAATTAGCAATGATCAATCGGAAATGCTTAAGGCTGAAGTGTTGCTCGCAGCACCCATTGCTCATTCCTAATTGTTAATTGCTCATTCCCATACGCTACCTCGGCGACCGGCAGACGCACTCCGACCTGAAGGACTGTCTCTGCGACCCCGTCCGCCGAGAGGACGGCAAATGCATCGTCTCAGTGCAGCGCGCTGCCGCGCTCGTCGTGTTTGAGGAGGGGACGCGCCACGTCGTCGCCCGCCGCCGTTTGCGCCTCCGGGAAAAGCTGCGCGATCAGTCGTTGTCTAATAGGCCGAGCAGGTAGGCGCCGTACTCGTTCTGCTGCATCAACGCGGCCTGCGCTTCCAGCTCCGCCGCCGTGATCCAGCCTTCACGATAGGCGATCTCTTCGGGACAGGCAATTTTGAGGCCCTGCCGCTGCTCAATGGTCTCGATGAAGTTGGCGGCTTGCAGCAGACTTTCGTGTGTGCCGGTATCCAGCCACGCCATCCCTCGCCCCAGCAGCTCCACGCGCAACTGCCCACGCCCCAGGTAGGCCCGGTTCACGTCAGTGATCTCCAGCTCGCCGCGCGGCGAGGGCGCCAGGTTCGTCGCCACGTCTACCACCGTGTTGTCGTAGAAATACAGGCCGGTGACGGCGTAGTTGGACCGGGGTTTGGCAGGCTTCTCCTCGATGCTCTCCACCACCCCCGCCGCGTCGAAAGCGACGACGCCGTAGCGCTGCGGGTCGCGCACGTAATAGCCGAAGACGATGCCGCCCTCCGTCAACGTCGCCGCCTGCCGCAGCCGCGCCCGCAGCCCGCCGCCGTAGAAGATGTTGTCGCCCAGGACGAGGCAAACCGCGTCGCCGCCGATGAAGTCGCGCCCGATGACGAGCGCCTGGGCGATGCCCTCGGGACGAGGCTGCTCGGCGTAGCTAAAGGACAGGCCCCACCGGCTGCCGTCGCCCAAAAGCTCGCGGAAGCGGGGCAGATCTGAAGGGGTGGAGATGATCAGGATCTCCCGGATGCCCGCCAGCATCAGCACCGAAAGCGGGTAATAGATCATCGGCTTGTCGTAGACCGGCAGAAGCTGCTTGCTGACGACGCGCGTGACGGGATGCAAGCGGGTGCCGGCCCCGCCGGCCAGGATGATGCCTTTCATGCCATGACTTGACTAAAAAGAGGGAAGATGGGAGCGTACGAAAAACCTGCGCGCTACCCGCCGATCCCCAGCCGCTCCATCCGGTACCGCCCACTCAGCACGTGTTCGCACCAGTCCTGGTGATCGAGATACCAGCGGACGGTCCGCCGCAGACCGCTCTCGAACGTCTCATCCGGCGTCCAGCCCAGTTCGCGCTCGATCTTGGAGGCGTCGATGGCGTAGCGGAGGTCGTGGCCGGGGCGGTCGGCGACGAAGGTGATAAGATCGGCGTGTGGATGGGCGACGGGGGCCATCTCGTCGAGAAGGGCGCAGACCCGCCGCACCACATCAAGGTTCGTATGCTCGTTGTGGCCGCCGACATTGTAGGTTTCGCCGGCCTGCCCCTTCGCCAGCACCGTTAGGAGGGCACGCACATGGTCCTCCACGTAGAGCCAGTCCCGCACGTTCTCGCCTTTGCCGTAGACGGGGATCGGCTCGCCCGCGAGGCCTTTCAGGATAACGACGGGGAGGAGTTTCTCGGGGAATTGGTAGGGGCCGTAGTTGTTCGAGCAGTTCGTCACCAGGACGGGTAGGCCGTAGGTGCGGTGCCACGCTCGCGCCAGGTGATCCGCCGCCGCCTTGCTGGAGGAGTAGGGCGAGCTGGGATCGTAGGGCGTCTCCTCGGTGAAGAAGCCCTCCCTGCCGAGCGAACCGTAGACCTCGTCGGTGGAAACGTGGACGAAGCGAAACCGCGCTTTCCGCTCCTCAGGCAGCGCCCGCCAGTACCGCAGCGCCTCTTCGAGGAGGGTGTAGGTGCCGACGATGTTCGTCTCTACAAAAGACGCCGGCCCGTCGATGGAGCGATCCACGTGGCTCTCGGCGGCGAGGTGGAGGACGGCGTCGGGCGCGTGCGCGGCGAAGAGGCGGCGCATGGCCTCGGCGTCGGCGATATCGGCCTGGACGAAGTGGTGGCGAGGGTCGGCGGCGGCCCCGGCGAGGGAGGCGAGGTTGCCGGCGTAGGTGAGCTTATCGACGTTGACAACCGCGTGCGGCGTCTCGGCGATGAGATGCCGCACGAGGGCGCTGCCAATGAAGCCCGCCCCGCCGGTGACGAGGATCGTTTGGGGCGACTGACTCAAATCAGACCGAGGTGAGTTATCAGTTAACTGGATCGCGGATGAGCCTCGTCACGCCAGGGTGAAGACGGTAGGTTGAGCGTGGCCGTTGGCCTGCTGCTGCACCATCTGATCGTAGATCCAACGATACGTCCGCTCCATGCCGTCGCGCAGGCGGATGCCCGGCTCCCAGTCCAGGTACTGCGCGATGAGCGTGTTGTCACTGTTGCGCCCGTTGACCCCTTTCGGCGCATCGAGGTTGTAGTTGCGCTTCAACTCGATCCCTGCGATCTCCTCGATCAGGCTCACCAAGCCGTTGATCGTCACCAACTCGTTCGAGCCCAGGTTGATCGGCTCCTCGATGTCCGAATGCAGGATCGCCTGCGTGCCCACGAGGCAGTCGTCGATGTACATGAACGAGCGCGTCTGCTCGCCCGTGCCCCAGATCTCGATCTCGTGCTTGCCCGAGCGCTTGGCCTCGATCACCTTGCGTGTGAGCGCCGCCGGGGCCTTCTCCCTGCCGCCGTCGTAGGTGCCGAAGGGACCGTAAACGTTGTGGTAGCGCGCCACGCGCGTCACCAGGCCGAAGTCCTCCCGGTAGTGGCGGCACATGCGCTCGCTGAAGAGTTTCTCCCAGCCGTAGCCGTCCTCGGGCAGGGCCGGGTAGGCATCGGCCTCCTTGAGCGGCGTCACATTGGCATCAAGCTGCTTCTCGCCGTTGTAGACGCAGGCCGAGGAGGCATAGAAATAGCGCTCCACGCCGAGCTCCTGGGCGGCCATCAGCAGGTGCGTGTTGATGAGCACGCTGAGCATGCAGAGGGCCTTGTTGTTCTCGATGAAGCCCATCCCGCCCATGTCCGCGGCGAGGTTGTAGACCCAGGCGGCGTCTTCGAGGGCCTCGTAGCCGTTCGCTTTCTCAGCGAGGTCGAGGCAGCGGTTATCGACATCGTCGAAGCGCTGGAACCACTGGTCGAGGGGTTTGACGTCGACGGCGCGGAGGTCGGTATAACCCTGGCGGCGGAGGTCGGCGATGAGGTGGCCGCCGATGAAGCCACCCGCGCCGCAGACGACGATTTTCTTATCGCGGCCCTGCGCAAGGGCGTTTTCTAAGAGGTGCGCGACGCGCCCGGATGTTGCTTGCATAATCGTTCGTATTCTCTGGTCTAAATGCCCTGTCCGAAGTGCCTGGCGACGGATGCTCATCCTCCGCTACCGCGCCCCCTCAACGCCTCGCCGGGGCAAAAGTTTAGCGCGCGAGGCGCGCGGCCCTTCGCCGCCCGCCCCGCGCGCTATTCTCTACCCAACCTTCGCCGGGCGCGTCACGCAGCGCCGTTGTGCGTGAGGTAGCCGAGGGCTTTGAGTTCCTCGACAATTTGATCGACGCTCGCCTCGACCGACTGCTCGGCGGTGGGGCAAACGATCTCGGCGTCGGTCGGCGCTTCGTAGGGATCGTCGATGCCCGTGAAGCCTTTGATGATGCCGGCGCGGGCCTTCGCGTAGAGGCCCTTCACGTCACGCTGCTCACACACCTCCAGCGGCGTGTCGACAAACACCTCAACGTAACCGCCGCCCGCTTCGATGAGGTCGCGGTTGGCGCGGCGGTCGGCCTCGTAAGGCGCGATGGGGGCGCAGACGGCGATGCCGCCGTGCTTCGTGATCTCACTCGCCACGAACCCGATGCGCTGGACGTTCGTCGAGCGGTCCTCGGCCGAGAAGCCCAGCCCCTTGCTGAGGTGGGTGCGGACGACGTCACCATCGAGGAGCGTCACGGGGCGCCCCGTAATTTCGAGCAGCCGGTCCACGAGCGCGTTGGCGATGGTGGACTTGCCCGAGCCGCTCAGGCCCGTGAAGAAGACGGTGAAGCCTTGCTTCTCCTTCGGCGGGTGGCTGCGCCGCAGCTCTTCGACGACAGTCGGATAGGAGAACCACGATGGGATCTCGGCGCCTTCCTGCAACAGGTCGCGGAGTTGGGTGCCCGAGATCATCTCGAACTTCTTGCCCGCCTCCTTTACCTCGTCGATGGGCGCGTAGGCGTCGTCCTCGGGGACGTAGACCATCAGGCGGAAGGGCACCAGCTTGATACCCAGTTCTTCCTCAAGCTCCAACACGAGGTCCTGCGCCTCGTAGGGACCGTAGAAAGGCGTGCCGCTGCTGTCGGAGCCAGGCCCGGCGTGGTCGCGCCCGACGATGAAGTGGGTGCAGCCGTAGTTCTTGCGGATGAGGGCGTGCCAGACGGCCTCGCGTGGCCCGCCCATGCGCATGGCCAGGGGCAGCAAGCTGATGGTGGCGCGGCCCTCGGGGTAGGATTCGAGCAGCTTCTTATAGCAGCGTACCCGCGTGTAGTAGTCGATGTCGCCCGGCTTGGTCATGCCGACGACAGGGTGGATGAGCAGGTGGCCGCCTACTTCCTCGGCGGCGCGGTCGGTCAGTTCCTTGTGCGCGCGGTGCATCGGGTTGCGCGTCTGGAAGGCGACGACCTGCTCCCAGCCCTGCTCCTCGAAGAGCGCGCGCACCTCTTTGGGCGTGCGGCGCAGGGCCTCGAAGTCGTAGTGCGGGGGAAGCTGGAGGCCCCGCAGAGGGCCGCCGACGTAATAATCGCCCGCCTCGTCGAAGAGGTAGGCCACCGCCGGGTGCTCTTTGCTCGTGGTGCCGAAGACCTTTTGGGCCTCGCGTGCCTTGTCAGCCTTCCACACGTCTTCGACCGTCAGGACGGCCAGCAGCAGGCCGGTCGGGTCGCGTAGCGCCACCTCATCGCCCGCCGAAAGCTGTTGCGCCTGCGCCTCCGAAACGTCAAGCGTAATGGGCATCGGCCAGAGGGTGCCATCTTCCAGCCGCATCTCGTCGACGACGCGGTCGTAGTCGGCGCGATTGAGGAAGCCGCGCAGGGGCGAGAAAGCGCCGTTGAGCAGCAGTTCGATATCGCAAAGCTGGCGGGAGGTGAGGGTGATAGATGGTAAATCCCTCGCCGTCTGTTTCACGTCTTCGGCCTCTGCGTCCGTCAGAATGAGGTCACAGAGGGCACCGCCATGAGGGGCAATCAACGTCGTTACGTCCATACTTTTTTGCGTTCTTAGCGTTAGGGGGGGGGGAAGTTCAGTTGTCCGGGGCTAAATCTATGATAAAGAGAAGACTTACAGGCAGAATAAAGCGTGAATCACGGCGGGATTGTGAGCCGACGAGCATACAAAAGGGGGAGCCGGAGAAGCGACGATAGGCTGTCGTGAGAGTATCATCATGTGGGCTGGGTTTCTTCCCCTCTTCCATTCTTCCCCCCTCGCTACCTCAGCCAGTGCAGATAGATGACGGTCACGGCGACGGCCATGATGATAAGGCTGGC
This sequence comes from Rhodothermaceae bacterium, assembly GCA_024643915.1. Lineage (GTDB taxonomy): Bacteria > Bacteroidota > Rhodothermia > Rhodothermales > JAHEMB01 > JAHEMB01. The sequence goes on from JAHEMB010000028.1 coordinate 5,759, forward strand.
CGGGATGCCCACACGCAGGTAGTCCTTGAAACGGTAGCCGCCGGCGGCCATCACCATCAGGTTTGTCTGATAGCCGATGGGCGTGGCGAAGCTGCCCGCTGCCGCCACCGCGATCAGCACGGCAAAGGCGCTGGGATTGAGGTTGAGGCTGGCCGCTACTGACAGGGCCACCGGTAGCATCAAGACTGCCGCTGCCTTGTGCGTAATGAGTTCGGTCAGCACGTTGGTCGCCAGGTAGAGGGCCACGAGCGTCGCCACCAGGCCCAGGCTCCCCGTGGCCGTCAGGAGGCCCGTGGCCATCAGCGCGGCCAGCCCCGAGGCTTCCACCGCCTTACCGATGCCGAGCGCTGCTGCGATGACGACGAGCACCTGCACGTCGACCGCCCGCCGGGCCTCGTGCGCCCGCAGGCAGCGCGTGGCGATAACGGCAAGAGCAGCCGCAAACGAGGCCGTCACCACTGAGACGAGACCGCTCGCCATCGCCCCGATCATGGCGGCAAAAATGAGGAGGGAAAGCGCCGCTTTCCACCGCTGCGGCTTTGCCTGGGTGGGCCGGCGCGGCGCCACGAGGTAGAACTCATCGCGGGTGGCGTTCCAGTGGCTGTCGAAGCCGTTGCGCGCCTCCACCAGCAGGAGGTCGCCCGCCTTGATGGGGATGCGGCCCAGCGGCCCCTCCACCTGCTCGTCCTTCCGCTGAATGGCTAGCACCACGCCCTGGTAATGGTCCCTGAAGGCCGCCTCGCGGAGTGTCTTGCCAACGAGGTTGGACGAAGCGGCGACGACGGCCTCGTCGAGCGGCAGCGTCTCGTACTGATCGTCTTCTACTGCGCGGAGAGTGCGCTCCAGGCCGGGCCGCTGCAACAGGGCTTCGAGCATCGCCAGGTCGCCGGCGAAGGTGAGCACGTCGCCCGCTTGCAGCCCCACTTCGGGCGAGGCCGGAATGACGCGGCCCGCGCGGCGGACGTGCCCGAGGTACGCCGCCCCGAGCGACCGCAGCCCCGCCTCTTCGATGGTCTGCCCTACCAGGGGCGAGCCCTGCGCCACGCGCACCTCGAACAGGCAATCGCGCAAGCCGTCCTCGGCCATAGCGCCCTGTTTCTGGCGGACCGGCAGCAGGCGGTGGCCCACCAGGGTCATGTACAGCATCATCGCCAGGGCGGCCGGCAACCCCACCCAGGTCACGTCGAAGAACCCCAGCCCGGCGTAGCCCTCGGCTTCCATCAAGCCAGACACGACGAGGTTCGTAGAGGTGCCGATGAGGGTGATCATACCTCCCGTGATGGCCGCGTAGGAAAGCGGGATCAGCAGCTTCGAGGCGGATACGTTCCGCCTGCTCGCCCACGTCTGAACGCGTGGCACGAAGAGAGCGACGATGGGCGTGTTGTTGAGAAAAGCCGAAAGCCCCGCCGTGGAGAACATTAGGCGGGGCAGCGCCCACCCCAGCCGGGCGGTCTTTTTAGGGAAAAGCAGATGATCGAGGAAGCCCAGCGCCCCCGTGCGCTCGACCCCGGCCGCTACCACGAAGAGGGCCGCCACGGTGATGACAGCGCTGTTCGAGAAGCCGGCGAAGGCCTGCTCGGGGGTGACCACGCCCACCAGCAGCAAGCCGGCCAAGCCGCCCAGCAGCACTAGGTCGGGCCGCGCCCACTCACGTACCAGGGCCCCCATCATCGCCACGATGACGCCGGCCGTAACCCAGGCCTGCCAGCCCAGCGTGCTCAGAATAGCGAACATACACGGTCTCTCCTACGCCTGTTGCTCTGGCCCAGCCGCCGGCCCCTTCGCCCAGGAAAACCCCTAGGACCGCAGGCGCTCTTCAAAATAGGCGAGCGTCTTGCGCAGCCCCTCTTCCCGCTCAACACGTGGTTCCCAATCCAGCTTGGCGCGCGCCTTCGTGATGTCGGGCTGGCGCACCTGGGGGTCATCCTTCGGGAGGGGCTTGTAGACAATCTCGCTCCGGCTGCCGGTCAGGCGAATCACCTCTTCGGCGAACTCCTTGATGGTGATCTCATCCGGGTTGCCGATGTTGACCGGCTCGACGAGGTCGCTCATCAGCAGGCGATAGATTCCCTCAACGAGGTCGCTGACATACTGGAAGGAGCGCGTCTGGCTGCCGTCGCCAAAGACGGAGAGGGGCTCGCCGCGCAGGGCCTGGCACATGAACGTCGGTAGGGCCCGGCCGTCGTCCACCCGCATGCGTTCGCCATAGGTGTTGAAGATGCGGACGATGCAAGTATCGACGTCGTGATACCGATGGTAGGCCATCGTGATAGCCTCGGCGAAACGCTTGGCCTCATCGTAAACGCCACGCATCCCCACCGGGTTAACGTTGCCCCAGTAATCCTCCGGCTGCGGGTGGACGAGCGGGTCGCCATAGACCTCGCTGGTGGAGGCCAGCAGAAAACGCGCACCCTTGTCTTTCGCCAACCCGAGGGCCTTGTGCGTGCCGAGCGCACCCACCTTGAGCGTCTGGATGGGCAGCTTTAAATAGTCGATGGGCGAGGCAGGACTGGCAAAGTGGAGCACGTAGTCAAGCGATCCCTCGACGTAGATGAAGTTCGTGACGTCATGCTTAATGAAGTGAAACCCGGACCGGCCCATGAGGGGGGCGATGTTGTCGGGGCTGCCGGTGATGAGGTTGTCCATGCAGATCACTTCGTGGCCTTGAGCCAGAAAGCGTTCGCACAGATGGGACCCCAAAAAGCCGGCGCCGCCCGTGATGAGGGTGCGGGGAGCGTTGCTCATGCTTTGCCATCGATAGATGCGGAGAATTCGGCGTTGACGCCCCCCGGCGCAACGTAAGGCCGGCCAATGCTATGGTACGCGAAGCCGTACTCGGCCATTCGGTGCGGATCGTACACGTTGCGCCCATCGAAAATGAGCGGCTGCTTCAACAACCGCTTCATGCGGTCGAAGTCGGGCCGGCGGAACTCGTGCCATTCGGTGCAGATCACGAGTACGTCGGCGGCGTCGAGCGCACCGTACGCATCATCCACATAGATAATTGCATCCCCGAAGACGGCGCGGGTCGTGTCCATCGCTTCGGGGTCGAAGGCAGCCACCTCGGCGCCGGCCTCCAGCAGGGCCTGGATAATCTGGTGGGCGGGCGCTTCGCGCACATCGTCCGTGTTGGGCTTGAAGGCCAGGCCCCAGAGGGCGACGCGCTTGCCTTCGAGGCTGCCCTCGAAGTGATCGATGACGCGCTCGGCCAGCACCTTCCGCTGCCGGTCGTTCACGTCGAGGACGGCCTGGAGGATCTGGAAAGGATAGCCGCGCTCGTCGGCGGTGCGTGCAAGCGCTTGCACGTCTTTGGGGAAGCAACTGCCGCCAAAGCCGATGCCTGCGTAGAGAAAGTGGCGGCCGATACGGCTGTCGGCCCCGATGGCGATGCGCACACGGTCGACGTTGGCGCCGACGCGCTCGCAGAGGTTCGCCACCTCGTTCATAAACGTGATCTTGGTGGCGAGGAAAGCGTTGGCGGCGTACTTCGTCAGTTCAGAGGAGGCTTCATCCATCACCAGAATCGGGTTGCCCTGCCGCACGAACGGCTCGTAGAGGAGCGTCATGACCTTTGCGGCCCGCGTGCTGGAGGTGCCGATGACGACGCGCTCGGGCTTCATAAAGTCCTGCACGGCCACCCCCTCGCGCAAAAACTCGGGGTTCGAGACCACGTCGAAGTCCTGCCCGGCCACCAGCCCTTCAGCCTCGATGAGGTCGCGGACGCGGGCAGCGGTACCTACCGGCACCGTGCTCTTGTTGACGATGACTTTGTAGCCGGGCGCCTCCATGCCGTTCAGCAGACGACCGATCTGCCCGGCCACGCCGGTCACGTACGAGAGGTCGGCCGAGCCATCTTCGCCGGGAGGGGTGGGCAGGGCGAGGAAGATGACGTCGGCGTTGGCCACGGCCTCCTCCAGCTCGGTGGTGAAGTGGAGGCGTCCCTCGCGCAGGCTCCGGCCAAAGTAAACCTCCAGGTCGGGCTCATAAATCGGCAACTTCCCCGCCTGGAGCATCTCGATCTTCTTCGCGTCGATGTCTACGCAAACGGCCTCGTTGCCCATCTCGGCAAAGCAGGTGCCGGTAACGAGTCCCACGTATCCTGTTCCAACAATGGCGATGTTCATGCGCTAGAATTCATTCTGTGTAAAGAGTAAGGCGCTCCAGGAGACCTCATGACCGTCTGCAGCCAGCCAGCCCCCGTTGTAGCAGCACCCCACAGCCCGATCAAACGATCTGTGCCGAGCCACGGTGGCGTGGCCCTCTGGCGGAGGATCCCCTTCGCCGGCCCTCCTTTCGAGAGGCGATCACCTCAAAAGCCGATCAATGGCGAGCGCAATGGTCCCAACCGCCGCAAAAATCGGAGCGACGTCACGCCAGGTAAAGCGACGGCGGATGGTTACGTCAACCAACAGCACATCGCCCGACTGGAGCGACAGGTCTTCCGCCGAGGCGAAGATCTCGTTCTCCATCGTCGCCGTATAGACGACTTCGCGAAGGCCGCCCTGTAGCCGCGACAGACTCACTTCGATGACACGGTCCTCTCGGCGGTCGCGTTGCCCGATGGCCGGGCCACCCGCCAGCGAGAACAACGCGCTCAGTTTCGTCTCCTGCGCTACTTCGTAAAGACCGGGGAATTTCACACTGCCCCACACGCTGACCAGGATGGTCACGTCGCCCGGCTTCGAATAGCTATAGTAGGCACTCGTCGCCGCGCGCCTGTTCAGATCGCTGTCCAGAGACTGGGCCTGAAGGGCTGAGGCGCCGACAAGGAGAAGCACTACCAAGACCAAAAAACTGCGCACCATCGAATGTATCACCGGTTGAGGGGCAAGAGAGAGCGTGAATAACCCGGCACAGAGGGATCAGGATTGGGCGTTGCTCACGGGACGTTCGCCGTAGTATCCATCGCCATAGCCATAGCCATAGCCATAGCCGTAGCCGTAGCCATAACCGTAGCCGCCATAAGCCGCTTTCGCGTCGAAGCGGTTGAGCACCACGCCGATGGTCTTCGCGCCTACGTCGCGCAGGGCTTCAGTGCTGCGCTCAACGGCCTGCCAGGGCGTCTCGTTGGCCGAACAGACCAGCGCTGTGGCGTCGGCCTGCCCCGCGAGCAGGAGCGCGTCGGTGACGACCAAGACCGGCGGGGTGTCGATGATGATGATGTCGAATTCCTGCCGGAACTGATGGAGCAGGTCCTTCATTTTCTGCGACCCGAGCACCTCAGAGGGATTGGGCACCGAGCTACCAGCCGGAATGACGTAGAAGTCCTCAATGTCCGTGGCGAAGCGCTCGAAGCCAAGGGTATAGCTCTCGAAGAGCAACTCAACGAGGCCCGGCTCGCGCTGCACGCCCATCATGCGGTGGCCCGTAGGCCGCCGCAAGTCAGCATCCAGATAGAGGGTCCGAAGGCCCGACTGCGCCATCGTCAAGGCCGTGTTCATGGAGGTCACCGTTTTGCCCTCACCTGGGCTGGAACTGGTGAACATGATGGTTTGAAGGGCCTTGTCCGGACGACTGTACTGCACGTTCGTCCGCAGCCGACGATACCCCTCCGAGATGGGTGAAAGCGGATTTAGGAGGGACATAAGCGTCGTGCTGTAGGTGTGGTCATCGATGGTAACGCGCTCCCGTCCCTCGAAATCGGACCGGATGATGCGTTCCATGTCCGGCACCACCCCGAGGACACTGAAGCCGTGCTTACGCAAATCTTCAGGCTTGCGTACTTTGTTGTCGAGTGCATTGCGTACGAAAGCCAGCCCAACGCCAAAGAAAAGCCCCAGCACCGCACCCAGCAACAGGTTCAGCGGCACCCGCGGCCGCACCGGCGTCTCCGGCACGACGGCCTGATCGATGATCTCGACGTAACCCAGCTCCGACTGCTCTGCTATGCGAGCCTCTTGCAGCTTTTCGATGAGGGTCAGGTAAATCGTCTCGCGGGTCTTCAGATCCCGGTTGAGCCGATTCAGCACGATCTCCTGGTTGGGGATTTGCCTGAGTTGGGACTCGTACTGCCTGAGGTTATTCTGAATGACCCCCTGCCGCGCTTCCAGCGAATTGGCCAGAATCGTTTTCTCCATAATCTGGCGCTGAAGCTCCTGCACCCCCGCCAGTTTGTTCGTCGTAGCCTGTCCCGGTGCGGTGCCCACGAGAAAGGCCATAGAAGCCGCATTTTCGACGAACTGCTCGACCACCTCATCGCGCCGCGCTTCGTAGGTCTGCTTTTGCTGGAGCAGCCGGGCGAGGTCTCTGTCCTGGGTCGGGTTCTCACGCAACCCCGGGTTGATGGCATACTTCTGCTGGATCTGGAACTCGATATTGGCAATCTGGCCGGCAAGCTGATCAATCAATTGATCGTCTCCCGCCGAAATTTTAGCGGCCAGTCCGGGCGTAATCTCGTCGAGTTGTTCTTGCAACGCCTTCAGCTCTACCTGCGCCATGCCGAGTTGGGCCTGCGTTTCGTACTGCATGGTTTGCAACTGCGCCACCTGCGTCAACAGTTGACGCGCCTCCTCGTCAGGGGCCACCACCTGCTTGTCGTTGAGGAACTTCATCAGGTCCCCCTCGGCATCCTCCAGGTTCCCTTTAAAGTTCGTCGTCACCTCGTCGAGAAACTCGCGGGAGGCGCGCATGCGCTGCCGACTCAAGGCCTGGTTGTAGGCCTGAAATTCCTCGGCGTACAAATTTGCAATGAGGGTGGCTTCTTCAGGAATCGTGCTCGTGCCTACAATATTGACGAGGTCCACGTCGCGGTTGACGGGGCTAATCGCCACATATCTTGCCCGAAGCCGATTGGCCACCACAAGCGGTGTCGGCGGTTCCCCCTTCTCATTAGGTTTAAGGATACTCACGAGCAGATCCGTACCCGGTGCCTTTTGGATGTCTATTATGCCGTCGGCCACCCGCTGCGCAATCGTCCGCGACTTCAAAATCTCGATTTCATTGGCAATGTTGCTTTTGCCCATTTCCAAGCCGAGCAGTTGTCCCAGCTGCGGGTCAGACTTCTGTGTGTTGATATAAAGCATACTGCTGGCTTCGTACTCTGGCGCCTGTGTAAAGGTATAAAGCGCGACCCCGGTCAGCGTCAACACGAAACAGGTCAGAATCAGCCACTTGTTTTTGAGTAGGATTTCAAAGATGTCGCGTAGCGCAATCTCTTCCTCCTCCGGCCTATCGGCAGCCACGTACGGCGCCGGGGCCGACCCGTTCTGATGCGGGACGAGATGCTGAGGCTCGTTAGATGATGTATGATTGAGCATAAAAATCTTGGAATGCGGGAGGACAGAAGGAAGAACAAACCAGCCACCCTTCGTCAAATCAGAAACCCGGTGACCGGCAGTTCAGCGCTTGATCTGCATATACGCAACAGGCGTTGGATACGGCCCCAGGCGTGAGGTGGCGCTCACTCGTTTTCGCTCTCCCCTCTCGTCACTAGTGCAGCTTGTCTGGTAGCGTACCCCTGTGAAAACAACTTCGACGGCTTTTGTTGCCCTCGCGTGAAAAGCAGGCAGGGAAGATCTCCTTTCTTAGCCTGGAATGCAATCCCACCTGCGGCAATTTTGATAACCTTATAAGAATTTGACTTTACTTCACCGTTTCTGCAAATAAATGCAGCTTTCGGGCACCGCGTGC
>JAHEMB010000593.1 GCA_024643915.1 Rhodothermaceae bacterium
AATGCGTATGTTGTTGGGTGTAGAATCTCATGGTCGCCCTCCTGGGGTCTGGTTTGTGGGAGTGAAGCACTACAAGGTAGGCTTCAGGAGGAGGCCATGATTAATATCCCGCGGCTGCACGCCGACGAAGGGCTCTACCGTATTGCCTCGTTTAGGCGTCGGCGCTTACACTGCCTCGTCCTACCGCTGGTTCGCCCGTCGCGGGTGAGCCGCAATCTGTTATGCAACAAACAAACGCAGTTAAAACATTTTCTATTCGCCCCTTCTAGTGAACTTGTAACTCTCTCTCTTTCTGGTTCGTGTTGCCCGGGAATCTCTTGCTCTTACCCTACTTTATCATGCGTATTGGAACTGAGAGGTATCCATGATCCGGCTAGCCACCTTGCACATCGTGGCTGTTGGGGCCATGGTCGCAACAAGCATCATGACAGGATTGGGCTGCTCCGGCCTTGAACCGCCAGATGTAAAGCCCTACGGCGAGATCGATCCTGCAACCGGCTACGGAGACTTATCCAACTACCTTGAAGCCTATCGTCAGGCCTATAGACTTCCTGCCATGGCCGCCGCCGTTGTGGACACAAACGGCATCGTGGCCATAGGGGTAGCAGGTGAGCGGCGGAGCGGCTCAGAAGCAGAAGTCACCTTGGAAGATCAATGGCACATCGGCTCAAGCGCCAAGTCGATGACAGCCACGCTTGTTGCGATCCTTGTGGAGGAGGGTCTGATCTCCTGGGAAACCACCCTTGCCCATGCGTTTCCCGACTTGGAGCGTACGATGCATCCTGACTGGCGTGCTGTAACGGTTGAACAACTCCTCACGCATCGTGGCGGCGCTCCCAGCAATCTTATCGACCGTTATCCGAAGTTGTGGGAGCGCCTGGTTTCGCAGGAAGGCTCTCCCATAGAACAACGACGAGCATTAGTCGAAGAAGTAACTCGACATCCGCCCGAGGTGCAACTGGGGAAACAATATGAGTACTCCAATGCTGGATACGCAATCGCTGGGGCGATGGCTGAAGCCGTCACCGAGACCGCGTGGGAGGACCTAATGCGCACGCGCCTTTTTTCGCCCTTGGGAATGACCTCCGCAGGCTTCGGAGCACCCGTCGACACAACGAGCCTTGATCAACCTCGCGGACATGATAAGCGGGGTCAGCCTGTTGAGCCCGGGCCAGACGCCGACAATCCGCCCGGAATCGGACCGGCTGGTACGGTGCATCTCACCGTTGAAGACTGGGCCAAGTATGCGACATTCCACCTGCGCGGGGCTGGCGGCAAAGCAGATATGCTCGATCCAGAAACGTTTGAAAGGCTCCACCGACCTTATGGAAACGCTAATCCACTATACGCAATGGGTTGGGAGGTTTCGGATGAAGCAGGTCCGGATGTGCACGTTTTGACACACACGGGAAGCAACACGATCTGGTACAGCATGATATGGATGCCGCTAGAGCACCGTTTCGGGGTCCTCGTCGTCGCGAATCAGGGAGGTGATCGAGCCCGTGAGGCCGTGGATCAAGCACTCTGGAACCTGGCTCTCGATCACTATGAACGTTGAGGATGCTGCATAACACGCTGTTCCACCTGACGGTCCGCTGCGCGGTCCGCAGGTGAACAGCAGAGCGTTAGCGCGTCCTTCCCGGCTTCGGCAGCTAAGCAGGCCCTGCCGGCGGCGGTGCCTTCCGCACCTACTGCGCCGCCGCCAGCCCGGTCGACGCCATCCGGCAGGAGTGATTGAGAGCCGGAGAGTCGGAGCGTGGGGGAATAGACAGGGGCACACGGCCCGGCGCTGGCCTTGCGAAGGGGCGGTACTTTATCAGATGGACGCTTGAAGAACACGCCCGATGATGGTAGGATAACTTAAGTGGTGCCCTGTTCAGGAAGACACGGAGCGGGAGAGACACGGGGACGCGGCGATCTGAGGGTGTCAAGTTTTTTGTGTAAGGAGCCCCTGGTCAGGGTAACGGCACACGGCCCTCGAACTCAATCGCGAAGCGGTTCAGCGCTGCTGCCCAGTTGGCGATCGGACGCGTCCATTTCTGTGAGATCCGCTGCAGGGCCATGTACATCAACTTGAAGACGGCCTCCTCACTCGGCAGCGCTCCGCGCGTCTTGAGGACCTTGCGCATCTGCCGGTTGACCGACTCGATCGCGTTCGTCGTGTATATGACACGGCGGATCTCCTTCGGGTAGGCATAGAAGACGGAGAGTTCGTCCCAATGCCTGCGCCAGGCGCGACTGATCGTCGGGTACTTCTCGTCCCACGCCTGGGCGAAGGCCTCCAGGGCCGCCCGGCCGGCTGCCTCCGTGGCGGCCCGGTAGATCGTGCGCAGATCCTTCGCGACAGCCTTGCGGTCCTTCCACGCCACGAAGCGGAGACTATTACGGACCATGTGCACGATGCACAGCTGCACGAGCGTCTGCGGGTAGACCGTCTCGATTGCTTCCGAGAAGCCCACGAGGCCATCGACGCAGCAGATGAGGATGTCTTCAAGGCCCCGGTTCTGCAGTTCCGTCAAGACCTGTAGCCAGAACTTGGCGCCCTCACTCTGGGCCATCCAGAGGCCAAGCAGTTCCTTCTCGCCATCGAGATTGATGCCGAGGGCCAGGTAGACAGCCCTGCGCTGGACTTGCCCTTCGTGACGGACCTTGACGTGGATCGCGTCGAGGTAGAGGATCGGGTAGAGGGCCTCCAAGGGGCGACTCTGCCAGGCCGTGACTTCATCGAGCACGGAGGCCGTCACGTTTGAGATGAGTGTCGGCGAGATCTCGGTGTGGTAGAGCTCTTCGAGGTGCCCCTGGATCTCGCGTGTGGTCATCCCTCGGGCGTAGAGTGAGAGGATCTTCTCATCGAGCGCAGGCAGGCGTCGCTCGTGCTTCGGGACGATCCTCGGCTCGAATGAGCCGTTTCGGTCACGCGGCACGCAGATCTCTACGTCGCCTTGCTCGCCCTTGAGCGTCTTCTTCGAGTGGCCGTTGCGGCTGTTACCGGTGCCCTTGCCGGCTGGGGAGCGGTGCTCGTAGCCCAGGTGGTCGGTCATCTCGCCTTCGAGCATGCGCTCGACGAGCCGCCCGGTGAGTTGGTGGAGGAAGCCACCCTGGGCGAGCAGATCTTCCGGTTCGTCGCAGTGTTCGAGGAGTTGGTCGAGCAGTTTCTTGGGAATCGCCATAGCATGTCAGCTCTGTTGGTGAACGGGTCGTAAGCTATGGCTCCTTACACAAAGTAATTTACACCCCCGGCGAAAGACCTGGTCAACATCTTCTCCGCGACGACATTTGGCTTCATCTTTCGGCCTACCAAGGGTCCCTCCTTTG
>JAHEMB010000594.1 GCA_024643915.1 Rhodothermaceae bacterium
GGGCGGCTCTTTGGTAGAGGAAGGCTTCGTCACCTCCAATCTACGGACGGGCTAAGCTCAGTCCCTATTTCGTTTACAGTCCTTTTGTCGTGTACATAGATGCGGGGCACAAATGCTGTAACGATATGCCGGCCTGTGGGTCACCTTCGCACTTCGTTACAAGTCTTCGTCTTGCCAGTGGAACAGCGCAGCCAGAAGGCGTTAAAGCACCGCCCAAAATACACCCTCCAAGCCCTCTTCCTCTTTCTGGTATAAATTCATTATGAACAACCCTTTCCGTTTTCTTCGTTTGCGTGCGATCCTGCCGCTTCTCGGCTTCTGTCTGCTCGTGCTCGCGGCCTGCGACAGCGGCAACGCCCTCGACCAGTCGGGGCCGGAGGAGGTGGCGGGTACCTACCGGTTCACGCAGTTCGAGTTCGTGCCTACTGCTACCGTGCTTCCCGCGGCGAACGTGCTGGACACGTTGACGGCGGCGGCGACTAGCGTCCGGCTTACCAACGGCGGCGACTTCGTCTTTAGCTACCAGCTTAGAGGTGGCCTTGAACAGGTCCTCTCGGGTAGTTACGACGTGACGGCGACGCGCGTTCGCCTGACCGGGCAGGAGAGCGATGCCGCCAAGTACGGCAGCCTCCTTCTCGACCGCAGCCTGTCCTTTGAACGCAGCACCACCAACCCGGACGTGCTGACGGCGCAGGTCTCGAAGACCATCAACCTCGCCGCTTTCTCCAACCGCTATCAAGGTATCGGCGACGTGCAGGGCACCCTCCGCCTGCGCCTGGAACGGTAGCCGGCCCCCGTTTTCATCACACCCTTGCTGGGTCTTGGTGGTCTCCTCCGCTTTGCGGTAGCGTGATCGGCGCAGCGTTCTATCCCTCATCCAACCCGGAGACTTCCTCATGTTTAACGTTTCTACGACTCCCTACAAGCGATGTAAGGGGCTGATCGCCGCGCTCGCCCTCGTCATGCTATTGCTCGTGCCAGGCGCGGCACAGGCGCAGGTCAGCGGCCTCAGCTACACCCTCTCGCCATCGGGCCAACGCCTTTTCTTCGACGACAACGCCGGCCTCGACGATGCGTTTCTCTACGGTGGCGAACTGGGCTTCGGCTTTGGGCGGTTCGTCGAGTTGAGCGCCCTCTATCAGTTCAACAACGACCTCAAGACGGACTTCTCCGCCCTCACCGGCCTCGACGAGGCGACGGCGGCGCGGATTGCGGGCCTCGACGGGCGTGGCCTCGAACTCCAACAATACGGCATCGGCCTCAAGTTCAACCTCGCGCCGGGCGCGGCGGTACCGTTCGTGCGGCTGGGCGCGGGCATCCTTCGCTTCAACCCGGACGACCTCAACCCCAGTGAGACGATCTGGCTGAGTGGGGGCGCCGGTTTGCAGTTCAGCCTCGCCCGCCGCTATTCCATCAGCGTCAGCGCAGAGAACCTGTCGTACCGCTACAACCTGGGTGCGGCGTTTTTCAGCGAAGAGGACCTCGCGCAGGCCGAACTGACACCCGAATCGTTCAACCAGGTGCAGGTGAATAACCTCGCGGTGCGTGTGGGCCTCCAACTCTACATCGGCGGGCGTAAGCCGGGCGAGACGACCGACCTGGACCGCGCGCTCCGCAGCCAGCTCAGCGGCGGCCTGCGCGCCGTCACCCTTCAGCTTGAGCCGTTCTACGGCACCGTTACCTTCGACAAGGACCTCGGCTTCAAGGAGAACCAGCGGATGGCGGGGATCAACGCCGGCCTCAACCTCGGCCCGTACGTAGGCGTGCGTGGGTTCTACTGGCGCGGGATGGAGGAGGACAAGGTGGACCCGGACGAGTTGCAGGCCTACGGCGGGGCCCTCCGCCTCAATCTCGGCTCTGGCTGGAATGCCACGCCTTACCTGACCCTGGGCGGCGGCTACATGGACGTGCTGGACAAGTATGAAGGCCGCATAGACGGTGAAACGCCTTCGGACAAGCCCTTCCTGCTGGCAGGCGGTGGCCTCGTGCTGCCCCTCGGCGAATCGCTGCGCCTCAACGGCGGCGTGCGCGCCCTCCTGATGAGCACCGAAGGCACGGACAACCTGAGCGATCCGAACGACGTCACGACCAGCCTGATGTACTCGCTCGGGCTCAACTTCGTCCTTGGTGCGCCGGACCGCTCGGCCGGCGCCGTGTTCGAGTCGCGCTTTGCCGAGGCGCGGACGCGCGAGGAGCGGCTGGCCCTGATGATGGAGCACACCGAGGCCCGCCTCGACTCGCTCGCCAACGTGCTGGCCGAGCTGCAAGAGGCCAACGGAGCGGGCATGATGGCCGGGGATTCGCTCCGGATGGTGCAGCAGGGGCTGGATGTGCGGGGCAGGCAGATGGTGACCTTCCCCATCCCCGAGACGGGCGAGATCTACATCCGCTATGGCGAGCCGGGCAGCCGCCTGGTCGAGTCCTTCGCGGCCCGCCCTGACGGTACGGTGCAGCGGGACACGATGCGGGTCATCATGTCCTCTGCCGACACCACCGGCATCGGGGTTGCTGACAGCGCCTTCACCGCGGCCCTGCTGGACACGACCCAGACGTCGCAGTTTACTCCTGCGCAGCAGCTTACCGCAGCGCAGATCCAGCAGATCGTCCGGCAGACGTTGCGTGAAGAGCAGGATGAGGCCGGCACCACGACGCTCGAGGGGAGCGATTTCGAGCGGCTGGAGCGGCGCCTCGAAATGCGTTTGCTGGAGCTGGAGAACTCGTTGCAGCGGCAGATCAACAGCGAGCGTGGCGGGCAGCCGGAGCAACCGTCCACCATCATCATTCAGCCTGGCGGCGAGCAGCAGCGCGTCACCCCCGGCGGCACGGTGGAGGTGCGGTCGGGCGACAGGGTGGAGGTCGTCGGCGGCCAGTCGGGCCTGGTGGCGGTGCTGCCCCTGGCCGGCTTCACCTTCGGCGACCCGGTGCAGGCGGTGGTCGGCTTGCGGGGCGACTACCGCAACGCCGGCTCGTTCCGCATCCTGCCCGAGTTCGTCTTCGGGCTGGGCACGGGCACCTTCTCCTACCACGCCAGCCTCAACGGCGCTTACTCGTTCTGGGAGAATCTCCAGAGCGTCCGCAACATCGCCGGCCCGGTCCGCCCCTACGTCGGGGCGGGCGTCGGCTTCCTCGGCTTCAACGACGCGCCGGAGGACGTCTCAGGCGTGCAGTTTACCTTCAACCTGCTCATTGGCACCGAGTATGAGTACGGCCCCGGCGTCTTCTTCGCCGAGGTGATGCCCATCGACTTCGGCGATTACACCCGCCTCCTGGCCGGCTACCGGGTGAACTTCTGAGCCGACGAAACGACGAATCG
>JAHEMB010000595.1 GCA_024643915.1 Rhodothermaceae bacterium
GGCCTCTACCTGTTCCACGTCGAATCCGACGAGGGCACCTTCACGGGCAAGTTCGCAGTCATTAAATAGGAATGGAAGAAAGGAAGAGCGGAAGATTTTTTCCTCCTCCATTCTTCCACTCTTCCATTCCCGTCAAGAAGGGAACGACATGAAACGCACGCTACTGCTACTTCTTGCCCTCGCCCTGCTGCCTGCCCTCGCGCTGGCACAGACGACCGATGAACCGGACCGGGGCACCATCACGAAGGTGGGCACCACGGCGGCGCAGTTCCTCAAGCTCGGCGTGGGGGCGCGGGCGGTGGGGCTCGGCGGCTCGTTCGTGGCCCAGGCCAACGACCTCTCGGCGCTCTACTGGAACCCGGCGGGGCTGGCGCTCCTGCCCGGCGCCTCGGCGCAATTGGCTTACACCGATTACCTCGCCGACATCGACTACAGCTTCGCCGCTTTCGGCATCAACCTGGGCAGCACGGGCACCATCGCCGTGGCCCTCCTCCTGCTGGACTCGGGCGACATGGCGGTGCGTACGGCGGAGAAGCCGGAAGGCACGGGCGAGCAATTCAAGGTGCAGGATTTCGCCATCCAGCTTGCCTACGGCCGGGCCCTCACCGACCGCTTCTCCATCGGCGGGACGCTCAAGTACATCCAGGAGCGCATCTGGCACAGCAGCGCCTCTACCGTTGCCTTCGACGTCGGCACCCTCTTCACCACGCCCTACGAGCGGCTGCGGCTGGGCGCATCGATGTCCAACTTCGGGCCGAAGATGCAGATGAGCGGGCGTGACATTCTCTTCAGCGAGGACCCCGTGCCGAACGAGCAGGGCAACGTCGAGATCGTCAATGCCAAATTCGACATGGATGAGCATCCCCTCCCGCTCCTCTTCCGCGTGGGCCTGGCGTGGGATGCGGTGCAAACCGCCGACCACCGCATCGTTCTCTCCACCGACGCCGCTCACCCGAACGACAACAGCGAATACCTGAACCTCGGCGCCGAGTACAGCTTCCGCGACCTCATCTTCCTGCGCGGCGGCTATCGCAACCTCTTCGAGGAAGACGGTGAGGAGAGCTTCACCGTCGGCGCCGGCCTCAATATCCGCCTCGAACGCGCCCTCCGTGCCCGCTTGGACTACGCCTACGCCGATTTCGGCCGCCTCGAACAGACGCACTGGTTCACCGTTGATCTTTCGTTCTAAGTATGGTCAGATAAGGAGTGCAGGACAGCGGCAGGATCCAATTTGTCTGTTCTTTGCCTTGATGCAAAGAACCAAAGATCAAGACTGGACCCGATGGGCCTGAACTGCGCCGACCCGCTGAAAATTTGCAAACTCGGCCCTGCGGGCCTCAAACAAGCAAATTTTCCTTGCAGCGGTCCTGTGCTCCGCTCCGAGACGGCCCATCGGCTCAGGTCGGTTCTGCGCTCAGGGCAGGCCCCTGCGCTATCTACAGATCCTCTGTGATTGTCCTTAGAGTCTGTATGTGAAGTTAGGAGGAAGGCGGAAACGGGCGAGAAGGGGGCGATCAAGGCGCGCGAAGCAGGCGATGCCGGGGCATCGTCGATGCAGCGCAACGCCGAGCGCGTCCTTCGCAGCCGTTTGCAGCGCCTCATTCATCTCACATACAGACTCTTAAACGAACAATCACGAATTATAGACCACCGATATATCATGCAGAAGTACTTGTTTGGAATAATCCTACTGCTTTGCCTCGCCCTTCCGGCGGCGGGGCAAGAGGTGGAGGAGTTGACGGATCGGCTGGTTGGCCTCTCCGCCACGCAGATCGAAGTCGCCGGGAAAATGGCGGAGGCGACGGCGCGGAGCGAGGCGGTGCCGGGCGCCTTTAACGGCGTCATCGTGCGGGGCGTCTCCTCTGATGAGGCCGTTGCGGGCTGGATCCGCTTTGAGGAAGGGAGCGCGTGGGGTGAGTGGTTGCCGCTCTACATCGTGCCCTCTTATACCACCGACGTTTTCGTAGCTGCCTATCGGGGCGAGGCGATCCGGCAGCGCCAGCGCTTCGAGGTGCGATTCACCGCGCAGGCCGACGCGACCGTCCGCCTCCTGGAGGCCGGCGTATTCGACAATCGGCAGGACGAGGACCGTGCCTCGTTCGATGCCGCGAAAACGCCCGCGCCGGCTGCCGGGAAAACGCGGGGGCACGTCGTCCCGCCGACGCTCATCACGCGCAGCGAATGGGGCGCCGTGCCGTTCATCGGCGATCCCATTCCCCTTGCGCGGCCCGAATATTTCTACATGACCTTCCATCACGCCGCCGGCTACAGTGCCGCGACGAAAGAGGAAGGCAAGGTGCAGGTCAAACGCATCCAGGACCTCCACCAGAATGGGCGCGGCTGGAGCGACATCGGCTACCAACTCCTCCTCGACCGGGCCGGCAACGTCTACCAGGGCCGCCCCTTCATGGACGACAGCGATGGCCTCGACGACGTGCCGGTCTTCGCAATGGGCGCCCACGTGGGCGGCGCCAACACGGGCAACATCGGCGTGTGCCTGCTGGGCTGCTACCACCCGCCGGAGGGGTCCTTCTGCGAGCAGATCATCACCCCCGCCGCGCTCGATACCATTGTGACCACGTTTGCTTTTCTGAGTGAGCGCTATGGCGTGGGCACCGCCAGCCTGAGGGGCCACCGCGATTTCAGTTCGACGGCCTGCCCCGGCGACAACAACTACGTGCTCCTCCCCGAAATTAGGGGCGCCGTGGAGGCGATGCTCTTGGCCGGCAACGAGCCGCTCGGCGCCGTCTCCCTCCAGGCTCACACCGACGCCGACGGCGTCATCCACCTCTCGTGGGACTTCATCGTCAACAACGACATCTTCGCCTACCGCGTCGAGCGCATCGTGGGGGAAGACACCACCGTGGTCTTCGAGAGTGCAGCAGTCCAGCCGGAGGACTTCGTGGACGTGGGCCTCGCGGCCACCGGCCCGGTGAACTACCGGCTCGTCGCCCGCAATAACGCCGGGCGCGAGCAGGTGCTGGCTACCCTCGAAGTCGTCGTCGAGGGGCTGGCCGCGTTTGCCCTCGCTAGCAGCTACCCCAACCCCTTCAGCGACCGGACGACGATTCGCTACTTCCTCGAAGGCGACGGCGTGGTACGGCTGGCTGTCTACGATGCCGTGGGCCGCGAAGTCGCCACCCTCGTGGATGGATTCCAGGATGGCGGCCAGTGGTACGCGCAGCCCCTCGCTGCGTCTTCCCTCGCCAGCGGCACCTATTTCTATCGCCTCACTGTGGAGGGCTTCTCCGGCACCGTCTTCGACGAGACGAAATCCCTGGTGCTGGTGAGATAAGGAGGCCGGAAGC
>JAHEMB010000596.1 GCA_024643915.1 Rhodothermaceae bacterium
ATCCGCGTCATTGGCAAGGTGGTTTCCTACAACAAGAGTGCCTGACCATCTCCTCTACCATTTATCACGACACTGTTCATCCTCAACCTCCAATAGTCATGACAAGAAGAGAACCTCGTCTTCATAAGAGCAAGCGCGACGGCTACTTCCACGCCATCTTTTACGAGCGCAATCGTCATCCCCAGCGCCGGTGGATCGCCCTCGGCACAAAGACCCGCCGCGTTGCCCAGCGCAAGATCGTCGACCTGGCCGATCGCTACCTCCGCAAGGAGTACGATCCCTGGAAGGACGCCCTGCCTGGTTCCGCGACCCTCACGCAGGCCATCAAGGTCTACGTCCAGGCGCGCCATGACGAGGGCTTCAGCCGGAAGGCTACGCGCCAGCGCGAACGCATCCTGGAGAGCTTCGCCCTCACCCTCGCCCCGGAGATCGATGTCGCCGCCGTCACGCCCTCCCACGTGCGGACGTTCATCCAGCAGGAGGATTTCAGCGACTGGACACGCCGCACCTACTATGCCCGCCTCCGCACCTTTTTTGCTTGCTGCAAGGAGCATGGCCTTTGCGAGGACAACCCGGCTGACCCGGTCAAGTCACCCCCTGAGCCCCGCGGCACGATCAACTACGTAACGCCGGACGGCTTGCGCCGCATCCTCGTCGCCATCGAGCACACCGCCGAGACCACCGAGTGCACCGGCGAGGTCCGCTGGTATGCCGACATCGTGCGCTTCGCCGCCGGCTCGGGCCTGCGCCTCGGGGAGATCTGCGCCCTCAAGTGGAAAGACGTGGACCTCGTCGCCGGCACCGTTATCGTCCGCAGCGACGACGTGCACCGTGCCAAGGGCGACAAGGAGCGGCCCGTGCAGGTCAGCCCGCAGGCCACCCGGGTCCTGCACCAGTGGCACGCGCGCGATAAGCCGAATCCCGATGCGTTCGTCTTCCACGGCCCCCGCTCCGATCACCTCAGCTACGAAGGCACCAGCCGCCTCTTCCGCAAGTATCGTAAGATGGCCGGGCTGCCCGAAGGGCTCACCTTCCACAGCCTGCGCAAGACCTACGGCACCGTGCTGGCCTCCGCCGGCGTCCCGCTCCGGACCGTCCAGAAGATGCTCGGCCACAGCGACATCAGCATCACCGCCCGCATCTACGCCGACGTGATTGACAGTGCCGCCCGCGAGCAGGTCCTCCAGGCTTTCAACGGCGTTGACTTGTGATGCTTGCATGAAGCTTTTTCACCTAGATCAAATCGCTGTTCCGCAGGCCAAACTCGTCGACTACCTGCTTTCGCACACCCACCCGGAGGGACGGAGCAAGGCGCGTTTCTTCCGCCGCTTTGGTTTTACCCCGGAAACCTGGGACGTCCTGGCTGACGCGCTACGCCGCCATGCTGCCGAGCACGAGATCACGAAAGAAGAAGCCTCCCCCTTCGGCACCCGATACGTCGTCGAGGGTATATTACAGACGCCCTCCGGGCGGACGCCGCGCATCCGTACCATCTGGTTTATAGACATCGGCGCAAAAGTGCCCCGCTTTGTGACGGCCTATCCACTTGCTGGAGACTGACATGATTGCTGAACTGGACCGCGTCATTCTGAGTGAAGACCTGCCGGAGCACAGCCTCAAAGCCGGCGACATCGGCACCGTGGTGCTCGTTCACAGAAAAGGCGAAGGCTATGAGGTTGAGTTCGTGGCGCTCAATGGCGAGACACTCGCCGTGGCTACGGTGTTCGCCTCCCAGGTCCGCCCGGCTGAGAGCAGAGCGATTCCCCATGCCCGCGCGGTAGGGTAGTTTCACCCCACCCCAAATCCTCAGCTCCAACCATGCAGCGATGACGATCACCATTGATATCCCAGCCGACATAGCGAGCCAGCTGCAAGCGTGCTGGGACACGCTTTCTCGCCGCGCCCGCGAAGCCCTGGCGGTGGAGGCCTACCGGGACGACGTGCTCTCTGCTGCCGACATCGGCCGTCTTCTCGGGCATAGCTCCCGCTGGGAGCCCGAAGCCTTTCTACATGAGAAGCAGGCTTACCTTCACTACACCGAGGACGACTTTGCACGTGACATAGAGAAGATCTGGAAGGTGACCAGCCCATGATCGTCGTCACGGCTCGCTCAACGAAGACCTTACTTCATAGAGGATCCAATGCCTACGAAAATCACCATAGAACTTCCTGAGAGTGCGTTCTCGATCCTTCGCATGTCCCCTGAGGAGTTCACCCGAGAATTGCGCCTGGCGGCAGCCGTCAAGTGGTACGAGCTCGGCCGTATCTCACAGTCGAAGGCAGCAGAGCTGGCGGGCCTGAGCCGACAGGCTTTCCTCGACGCGCTGGGGCGTTTCGGGGTCTCGCCCTTTCAGGTGACAGCACAAGAGTTGGAAGAGGAACTCAATCGTGAGTAGGCGCTGGGCGGTAAATGCTTCACCACTCATCGTGCTCATCAAGGTCGGGCGTGTTGACCTGCTGACCGCACTCTGTGACGAGTTGGTCATTCCGGCGGGTTCCGCTGAAGAAGTGCTGCGCGGCGACGAACATGATCCATCGGTCCGGTGGATGCACGACGAAGGGCAACGCTTCATCGTACAGGACGCACCCTCGACGCCGGACGTCAGCGCGTGGGATCTCGGTCACGGGGAAACCGCCGTGCTCGCATGGGCGCATCAATACCCTGAGTACGAAGCTATCATCGACGACCGTGCCGCCCGCAACTGCGCTGTCGCTCTCGGCATTCCTGTGCGCGGCACACTCAGTGTTCTTCTCCTGGCGAAAAAGAACGGTCTCATCGAACATGTCGAACCGGTCATGCAAGAGGTCATTGCTGCCGGGCTCCATGTGCATGACAACTTGCGCGCCGACGTTTTGCGACTGGCAGGGGAAGGGTCATAGATGCCATCCCAAGGCGTATTGACGTGTCAACACTATGTCAACAAGACTGCAACCAAAGACGCAAATCGGCGATCAGAGACGAGAACAGAATCTGCGATTCTAGGCTCAAATAGGCCATTTGGGATTATGTGCAAATTATACTCACGTCCTACCCGGGGAGCATTTTGTATAAGGCGCTATTCCTTATTGGTTTAGTGCCTTTATCCTTTCGTGGTGGATCTATGTACACGACAAAAGTCGGAAAGCAAGCTGCAGGGCCGGTCGGTCGTGCCCGAATAGGCACCGGCACAGATGGTCTAACCCGTAGCGAAAGAGCGACATCGAGCGACGCCCGTGCTTCTTGCGCTTAATCGGGCGCTGCTCGTGGCACCACCGCCCTACCTTGACCGCCCACAGGAGCGCTACCGCCAAGACGCCCA
>JAHEMB010000597.1 GCA_024643915.1 Rhodothermaceae bacterium
CGCCCGCCACTGAGAGGAAGTCGGTGCCGTTGGCGTAGAGGAAGGGGAGGCGTTTTTGCATCCATGCGGCGCCCGGCCCCGGTTGCTCGCCCCGGAAGCGGGCCAGCAGGATGCGCTCGAGGGGAGGCAGGTCGTCTGCCAGCACGACGAGCGAATCGAGGTAACGCCGCGCCTCGTAGGCGGAAAGGGGGGCGTGGCTGAGGAATGCTTCGGGCAGGCGCCCAGCTGCCTGCTGCCGCAGCAGGAAGCGATGCACCGGGTCGTTGATCTGCAAGAGGCCGTCCTGCTGCGCCCGCGCCGGCCCCGCCAGCACCAGGGCCAGGAGCAGACCGATGAGGAATGGACGGACCGGAGAGCCGGAGAGCCGCCGAATCGACGAGCCTGCGACTTGGCATGACAGCACAACGACGATGCTCATCCCAGCACATCGCCCCCTCGTCCTCTCGCTTATTCTCCGACTCATAAAGGGGCGTCTTCTCATCAACTGCGCTCCTCGAAGGGCGGCCTGGTCAAAGATTCAAAGTTCGACACTGGCGCCCCGCTGGGCCAGAGATTTCTGCGCGGCTGCCATCAGGCGCACCACGTCCAGGCCGTTGCGGCCGTCGGAGCGGGGGCGCTCGCCGGTGCGGATGCAGGAGGCGAAGTGCCGGCATTCGAGGCGGAGGGGCTCCTGCATGTCGATGCGGGGGATGCGGATGTCGCCCGAGCGGATGGTCATGGCCTCGGCATACTCAGCGTAGCGCGTCTGGCCGGGCAGCAGGTCGACGCCCTTGTCGTAGAGCCGCACCTTCTCGGCGGCCTCCACATCGTCGATGACAGCCATGCGGCGGCTGCCCACCACTGTCACCTTGCGCGCCTTGTGAGGGTCCAGCCAGCTCGTGTGCAGGTGGGCCAGGCGTCCGTCTTCAAAAAAGATGGTGGCGAAGGCGACGTCCTCGATGCCGGGTTGCAGGTAGGCCTGCCCCTGTGCCGAGACGGCGCAAGGTCGCCGGTCGAGGAAGCGGAGTGCCACAGCGAGGTCGTGCGGTGCGAGGCTCTCGAAGGCGTTCTCTTGCTGGCGGATGATGCCGAGGTTGACGCGCAGGCTGTAGAGGTAGTACACCTCACCCAATTCGCCCTGCCGGATCAGGTCCTCGACATGGCGGAAAGCCGGATGGTAAAGGAGCAGGTGCCCCACCATCAGCCGCCGGTCTTGCGCCTCGGCCAGCGCCACGAGCCGCTCGGCCTGCTCCACCGTCTGCGCCATCGGTTTCTCGACGAAGACGTGCTTGCCTGCCTGCAGCGCCGCCTCGGCCATTGCAAAATGCTGCTGCGTCTGCGTGGCCACAACGATGCCTTCGATGGCCGGGTTCTCCAGCAGATCCTCAAATCGAGTCGTCGTCGAAACGCCGGGGTGACTTTGCCGGATGCCGTCGAGCACCTCGGCGCGGGCGTCGCACACCTGCACCACCTCCACCTCGTCGAGCGCGGCAAAGTTGCGCAGCAGGTTCTTCCCCCAGTAGCCGACGCCGACCTGCCCGATACATGTTTTGCTGGCCTCACTCATACGGTAGCTTTTTCCACGCCTGCCTCGACGAAGCCCAGCACCGCCTCGGCCACGTATTCTTGCTGCGCGGGCGTGAGTTCGCTGTGCATGGGGAGCGAGAGGACCTCAGCGGCGGCGCGGTCGGTCTCGGTCAGGTCGCCGTGCCGGGCGCCCCCTTCGGCGAAGACAGGCAGCCGGTGCAGCGGCACAGGATAGTAGACGGCGTGCGGGATGCCCCGCGCTTTCAGGTGGTCGGCCAGAGCATCGCGCCCCGCCGTCATATCCCCGGAGATGCGAATAGTGTATTGGTGGAAGACGTGGCGGCTGTTCGGGTCGCGGTAGGGCAGGATGATGGCCTCGTGCCCGTCCAGGAGGGTATCGTAGCGGTCGGCGGCGGCACGGCGGGCCTCGGTGTAGCGATCCAAGTGGCGCAGCTTCACGCGCAGGATGGCAGCCTGCAAAGCGTCCAACCGGCTGTTGATGCCCACCAACTCGTTGAAGTATTTCCGTTTCGAGCCGTGGTTGGCAATCATCTTCATCCGTTCGTGCAGGGCCGCGTCGTTCGCCAGCACTGCGCCCCCGTCGCCGTAAGCGCCCAGGTTCTTCGAGGGGAAGAACGAGAGGGTACCGACATGGCCGAAGTAGCCCGTCGGCTTGCCTTTGTACGTGGCGCCGACGGCCTGCGCAGCGTCCTCGATCACGTACAGCCCGTGCTTCTCGGCAATCGCCAGGATCGGGTTCAGGTCGGCGGCCTGGCCGAACAGGTGCACCGGGACGATGGCCTTCGTGCGCGGCGTGATGAGCGCTTCGATGCAGGCCGGGTCGAGGTTGAATGTGCGTGCGTCGATGTCGGCGAAGACGGGCGTGGCGCCCATCAGCGCCGCCGCCTCGGCCGTGGCGATGAACGTGAAGGCAGGCGTGATGACCTCATCGCCGGGCCCGAGGCTGAGGGCCATGAAAGCGATCTGGAGCGCGTCGGTGCCGTTGCCCACGCCGAGGGCGTGCGGCCCGCCCAGGTACGTCGCCAGTTCTTCTTCGAACTGCGCCACCACCGGCCCCCTGATGAAGTGCGTCGAAATCAGCACCTCCTGAATGGCCGCGTCCATCTCCTCCTTCACCGCGAGGTATTGCCCCCGCAGGTCCACCATTTCTATGTCCATAGCCCCTTTCATCAAGGTCCGGAAAACGTGCCGTTATCCCCTTTTTTTAGAGGAGGATGGAAGATAAAAGATGGCGGATAGAAGGCATAGCGCAAGCAGGCTAATCCACCCGCAATTCTAAAAGACCAAACCTCAGTCCGTCCATCCCTGGTTGTCGAGTTTTTGCTCGTCCGGGACGGGGCGAAAGGCCCGCGCCGGCACGCCCGCGTAGATCGTCGCCGCCTCGGCGTCATTCGTCAGCACGGCGCCCGCCGCCACCACGGCGTCCTCGGCGATTTCCTTCCCTGGCAGCACCACCGCTCCCACGCCCAGACGCCCACCGCGCCGCACCGTCACCCCTTTGAAATGCGCGAACCGCTCTTCCGTTCGCCCCATGAAATTGTCGTTGCTCGTGAGCACGCCGGGGGCCACGAAGACGCGGTCCTCGATCACGGAGTAGGCCGTCACATAGACGTTCGTCTCCAGCTTGCACCGCCGCCCGATGCGGCACTGGTTCTCGATAGCCACGCCGCGCCCGACGATGGTGAAGGCGCCCACGGTGACATCCTCGCGGATCGTCGCCAGGTCGGCCACGAGCACCTT
>JAHEMB010000029.1 GCA_024643915.1 Rhodothermaceae bacterium
GAATTGCTTTCCGGTGGCGATCTCCTTGGGTGTCAGCCAGCGCTGCGTGCTGAAGGAGAACTCCATCTTGTTGCGATAATAGTAGACGTCTTCGGAGCCGAGCGCGGGCCGCACCTCCACTTCGGTGAAACCGCCCGCGTGGACGAACGCCTCCTCCACACTCTGCCGCTTGGCTTCGAGTTGGGCCTCGTACTGGACGTGCTGCCACTTGCACCCGCCGCAGGTGCCGAAGTAGAAGCAGCGTGGCTCCGTGCGCAGCTCGCTCTCCTCCAGCAGATCGATCAGCCGCGCCTCGGCAAAACTTTTCTTCTTCTTGAAGATTTTCGCCCGGATCTTGTCGCCCGGCACGGCGCCCGCTACGAAGACCACGTACCCGTCCAGCCGCGCCAGCGACTTCCCCCGGTCGGCAAACTTCTCGATCTCCAGCTCTATCTCCGCCCCACGTTTCAGATTCACGATTCTTGGATGTCGGTTATCGATTGATGGTTGTCGGTTGTCTGTTGTCCGTCTCTACCGCTTAACCGACAACCGGGTACCGTCAACCGTCTACTTGCCTCCATGTTCATTCCACTGGATCAACGAGGCCGCCGAGAGCGCGTCGGGCGTCGAGGCGGCCCGCTTTCTCTTCGAGCAGCCGGATCAAGTCGAGCTGCCGGACGGCGAGATGGCGGGCGAGGACCGACAGCACGGCGGCGCCCGCCTTTGGGTTGCGCTTGAGCACGGTTTTTAGGTCGGGACGGAAGAGGCCCAGGACGCGGGTGTCCGTGAGGGCCTGCGCCGTCTCCATCCGCCGGAAGTCGCCGAGGAGAGAAAGCTCGCCGAAGAAGCCGCGCTCGCTGACCTGCCGCAGCTCGTGGACGGCGCCGTGCTCGGCCTCGGCCAGCACGCGCACGCGCCCGGACTGCACCACGTAAAGGCCCAGGCCGGGGTCGTTCTCGTAGAAAACGAATTCGTCGCGCGCGTAGCTTCGCTGATGTACGACCTCGGCCAGGTCGGCCAGGGTGCCGCGCGAAAGCTCCTGCAAGAGCGGCACCTGCCGTAGCACGTCGACGATCTCGCGCGTGCGGGCGTCCTCTTCCTTGCTGAAGACCCGCCGATAGAGCGAGCGGATCGTGCTCTGAATGGATCGAAGCGTTGACATTCGTCGATGGCGGATGTTGGATTTTGGATAGGGAGGGAGCTTTCAGCGATCAGCATACTGAATTCTACCAATAAAAATAGCTGAAAGCTGACGGCTGACAGCTATACGCGCCCAGTATTCAACCGTGCCCCGGCCCTAATCGCCCGGCTCCCCCGATCCAAAATCAGAACGCGTGTCCGATGCCGAAATGGGGTTCGAGGCGGAGGCCGTCGGGGAAGAGGCCATCCTGGCCGGGGAGGGGGTCGTGGACCTTCACGGCGAAGTCGAGGCGGGCGATGAGGTACTCCCAGGCCAGCCGGAGCCCGAGGCCGGAGCCCACGCCGAACTCTTTGTAGAAGTCGCCCACGCGGAAGCGGCCGTCGGGGTCGCCGCCGAAGCCGGGGTTGCGCGGGCCGAACCAGACGTTGCCGGCATCGGTGAAGAGGGCAAGGATCCAGTCAGCGGCGAGGACCTCTCGGAGGAAAGTGGTGCGGAGTTCGAGGCTGGCTTCGAGCTTCACGTCACCACCGAGGAGGTTAGGGTCGCTGCCTGCGGTGAGGGTATCGGCGGCGAAGCGGGCGGCGCCGGGGCCGAGCTCGCGCAGGTTCCACCCGCGCACACTCGAGCCGCCTCCGCTGTAGAAGCGCCGGTCGAAGGGTACCACGTCGGCCTTGCCGTAGGGTTGGGCGAAGCCGCCGATGAACTTGAGGGCGAGGACGGAAGCGCGGCTGAGGCGCCTGTAGCGCCGCAGGTCCGTTGCGAGGCGCACGTAGCGCCGGTAGAGGAGGCGGCTGTCGGCGCTGCCGGAAAAGGTAAGGCCCGGCAGGTCGCCCTCCACCTCACCCGGCGAGTAGACGAAGCGGTCGAGCAGGTACGGCAGGTTGCCGCCCACCTCCAAGGCGCCCTCGTAGCTATACCCCTGGTCGCGTCTGAGCGGATTGACGCGCGCCGAGCGGAGCGTATAGCGGAGGGCGTTGTTGATCTGCGGCTGCGTATAATCCTCCAGAATCTGTGCCCGCTGCACGGGATCGGTGACGAGCGTGCTGTCCTGCGGCCCGAGGATCTGATCGAGAAATTCTCTCCGAAAACCCACGAGGGTGTCCGGGTTGCTAAGAGAGAGGTCGAGGACGTCGACGAGGGAGGTGATCGTCGGCGTGTGCTGCATCTCCAGGCGCATGCCGGCGGCGCCGCGCCCCCGGATGACGAGCCGCAACTCGTCGCGGCGGGCCGTCAGCCAGCTCAGCGACAGGCGCGTGCGCGCGTCGTAGAGGTCGAGCGCGCGGTCGAGGCGGCGGAAAGGGCGGACGAGGTAGGGGAAGGTGAGCGACGACGAGACCTCGAACTGCGCCGAGGTGAAAAAGCGCTGGTCAGTGTCCGCGGAGAGGGGCGTGGCGACCGAGCCGGTGGTGCTGAGGCGGAAGGCCTCGCCCGCGCCGAAGAGGTTGGCGTTCTCGTACGAGACGCCCAGCCCCGTCCCCAACTCGCTGCCCGAGACGAGGAGGACGTTATTGCGCTGCAACATGAACGTCTCCAGGCGGATCTGGTGGCGCGGGCGGGTGTGCAGCTCGATCCGGTGCGGCAGGCAGGGCGCTGTCCCTGCGCACGCCGTGTCGGCCGAAAGAGGGGCGATGTCGGAGAAGGAGAAGAGACCGGTGGCCTCCAGGCGGCGCTTGGTCGCCAGCACGCGGGCCTGGTCGTACCACTCGCCGGGGCGGAACTGGAGGACGCGCAGCAGCAAGCCGGGATCGAGCGTGCTTTCGTGGGTGAGGTGGGCGGTGACGGTGCCGCCGGGCCGTTCGTCCTCGGGCAGCGTCGCCAGGAGCGTGTCGCGGCGCGGCAAGGCGCCGGCCTCCGGCCCGCTCACCTCGAAATGCACGTTGCTGAAGCGGAAGCGGGGGCCGGGGCGGATGCGGAAGCGAACGTCGAATGTGTCGGGTGAGGGGGCGAAGACGATGGCGCGGATGGAATCTCTCGAAATGGCAGCGTAGCCGGCGTTGCGCAGAAAGGTGAGCAGGCGGCGGCGCTCTTCGAGCAGCACCGGCTCTGAGTAGCGCTGCTGCCGCACCTCGAAGCGGAGCGGATCGGTACGGTCGAACTTCCTCGGGCGGAGGAGCGCACCGCGCGCCAGGGCGAGTTGCTGCCCTGGTTCCAGTCCGCCCACGCCTTCATAGATGACGCGCCGGATGAAGGTGGGCGGCCCTTCGTCGATGTGATACGTTACCTCGGCGTGCCGTCCGCCGTCGGTCGTGTCGATCTCGGCCACCACCTCGGCCTCGCGGAAGCCCTCCTGCCGGTAGAATAGCTGGAGGCGCTCCACGTCGGCCCGCACCCCCGTCGCATCGAGGAACGCCGGGGCCTCGCCGGTGGCCATGAGGGCCTCGCCTAGGCGCCCGCCAAAGGTGCCGCCGGCGCCCAGCCGGTAGAGCCATAGCCACCACGTAAGGCCGGGCACCCCCAGGAACCGCCTGTTCGGTTGCGTACGCGTGCGCAGGACGAGGGCGGCGTCGGAGAAAACGTTGTTGCCTTCGAACGAGACGTTGGTGATGAGCGGGGGAGGAGCGGTGGTCGAATCAGACGGGGCAGCGGGCTGCGCCCTGCTTGTGCCCGGCGTGCCCCCGATCAGAAGAAAGAGAAGGAGGAGGGCGGCCGAGCGGCGCGCGAAGAAGGAAGCGCCCCCCGCCGTCGCGCGCGCCGACGAAGCCGTTCTCGCAAAGCTTCGTGCGGGTCGGGGCAGGCAGGCAGGCACGGAAGGCTGGTTACTCTTCTTCGAAGTAGAAGTCGTCGTCGGCCGTCGGGTAGTCCGGCCAGATCTCTTCGATGCTTTCGTAGGGCTCCCCATCATCTTCGAGATTTTCGAGGTTTTCGATCACCTCCAGGGGAGCCCCGGTACGCTCAGCATAGTCGACGAGTTCGTCGCGGGTGGCAGGCCAGGGCGCGTCTTCCAGATAAGAAGCGAGTTCAAGCGTCCAGTACATAGAGGTGGTAGCGATTTAACGGGCGCAGTTGAAAGGCGTGATGGTGGGGCACGATAGGACAGATGCCGGAGAAAAGCAAGCGTTTGCCACCGCCCCTACCAATGGGGAGTTGATATCCTATAAACGTTCTTTATGCGAGAAATGCAAGCCGTTCGGGCAGGAATATCCACGGACGACTAGAAAGGCGCGGGCGTCAGTCGAGGGAAATGGTGGAGTTTTCGGCCTGTTCGAGAAGGGTCTTGTACTCCTGCGGCGACATGCTCGGGGCGAAGAAATAGACGGGATTGAGCGTGTTGCCGTCGCGGTCGCGGACCTCGTAGTGGAGGTGCGGCCCAGAGGCCCGCCCGGTGGCACCACTATAGCCGATCAGGTCGCCGCGCTCGACGCGCTTGCCGGGCTCAATGCCGTCGGGGAGACGTGAAAGGTGGGCGTAGAGCGTAGCATAACCCGTCTGCGGGTGTTTGATCTCCACGCAGATGCCGTAGCCCCCGTAGCCGGCTTTGCGCCCGGCCACACTCACGATGCCGTCGCCGGTGGCGTAAATCGGGTTGCCCGTCTTGAGGGCGATGTCGATGCCGTGGTGCATCTTCATGATCTGCAAGATGGGGTGACGGCGCATCCCGTAGCCGGAGATGAGAGGGCCGTCGGCGGGGAGGATGGCGGGCATCTGCTCCATCCAGGCGTGGTGCTCCTCGGCCAGGGTCGAAAGCTCGCGGTAGCTGGCGTTCTGCAGGCTCATGCGCCGTTCCAACTCGTCGAGCTTTTGCGAGGTCTGCTTGAGAAGAGAGGCGGTGGACCCGCTGAAGCGGTCGAACTTCTGATAGGCGTCGCTGCCGCCGACCCCGGCGCGGCGCACGTCGTCGGAGATGGGATCGGCCTGGAGGATCGTGCGGTAGAGTTCGGCGTCGGTCTCGGAGAGTTCTTCGAGCTGTTTAGAAAACTCGACCATGCGGCTGGAAACGGTGGCGAGCTGCTGCTGAAGGGCTTCGTTCTCAGCTTGAAGTGCCAATTCCTCGGGCGACCCGATTACCCGCTGGTCCATGCCCCAGGCCGCCAGCCCGGCCACCATCACCATCAGCATCAGCGCCCCCGCTACCTGCGCGTAAAGCTTACTGCGTCGGGGCTGGATTTCTACGAAAGAACAGCTGTCGTTATCGTAGTAGTAGTAGCGGTTTTTGGGCATGAATACTGACCGTTTCCGGTGGGCGGATTTGAACTTGATGTTGGCTGAAAGTCGCGAGAAGTTGCGGCGCGGAAGCGGCTTCGAAGGGGTGGGTGGCGGGGTGGGCAACAGCGGTCCGCCTGGCGGAGGCGGAACAGGCGTGCCGAAAGGTCGGCACCCTCGGCTGCTCCAGGTAAAAGGACGAGGCCTTCACCTGTTTGTTGCCAGAGCGTTACAGCCGAACGAAGGAATATAGCAGGAACGACCCCTGCGAGTCAACAGCTATACCCAAGGCCCGTTGTGGAAATTCACCGCATTTAATAAAGAGATCAGATGAAAAAATTTCAAGCTCGCGTGATAACTTCTTGTCTCTGTGCGCCCAACAAGATCTGGTAAACTGTTGAGTCGCAAAGATTTGTGCTATGAAATAATGTCACAAATGTTTTCTGGCACGCCATAGAAAAGCGCTTTTCCCAAATGACAGAAATAGGGGCTAATTATTCGTAATCGTGCTCAAAGTATTCGATGCCGCGCATCGGGGTCGAGCCGTCTTTCTGGCGGATCCGGTCGGCAAGGCGCTTGGCGAAGACCTCTGCGGGGTCGTAGCCATAGTGGCGCAACAAGTGGTTCATGGCAATGACCTCGCAGATGACCGTGACGTTTTTGCCGGGGGTGATGGGCAACTTCACCATCGGCAGGTCCACGCCCAGAATCTCGTAGGTGTCTTCGATCATGCCGAGGCGGGTGTACTCTTCGTCGGCGTCCCAGAGTTGCATGCTCACCAACACCTCGACGCGCTTCTGGAAGCGGATGGCGCGGATGCCGAACATGGCGCGGATATCGACGAGGCCGAGGCCGCGCACCTCCATGAAATGCTGCACCAGGTCGGTGCCGGAGCCCATCAACAGTTGCTCCTCTTTCTTGGTGACAATCACCACATCGTCGGCCACGAGGCGGTGGCCGCGCTCGACGAGGTCGAGGGCCACTTCGCTCTTCCCAATGCCTGCTTTCCCCATGAGCATCATCCCAATGCCATAAACATCGACGAGGGAGCCGTGGACGGTCACCTGCGGCGCGAACTGGTCGTTCAGGAAGTCACGCAGGAGGGCCATGAACTGCGTGGAAGGGATAGGCGTGCGGTAGAGCGGGATGCCTGCCTCGGTGGCCATCCCCACGAGGTCGAGGCCGAGGTCGTTGCTCTCGGTTAGGATGAGGCAGGGGACGTCGAACTGGATGAGATGGCGAAACGCCTCGCGTTGCTTGCCGGGGGGGAGGTGCTGGAGAAACTGGGTCTCCGTGTTGCCCAGCACTTGCACGCGCTGGTAGGTGAACAGATCGACGTAGCCGGCCAGGGCCAGGCCGGGGCGGTGCAGGTTGCTCTCGGTCACGGTGCGCAGCGCGGCGTCCACCTCATTGATGGCCTCCATCTCCACGCCCACCGCAGAGCGCAGTTGCTCCACCATGAAGGCCACGGTGATGGATTCCTTCCTGAAGGTCTTCGGCTGATGCGGCATGGCCGATTTTGGATTTTAGATTGCGGATTTTGGATTGTATGCTACGAAGATTGTTCCTCTACCTCCTTCTTCTATCACAGAGGACGAGATGACGGAAAAGGAATTCAAAGAGCGGACGAAACGGTACGCGTTGCGCGTAATTCGGCTCGTGGAGCGTTTGCCAAGGAACCAGTCCATCTCCGTGATCGGGCGTCAGCTTCTCAAGTCGAGCACCTCGGTTGCGGCCAACTACCGCTCGGCCTGCCGCGCCCGCTCGCGCGCCGAGGTGATCTCGAAGCTCTCCATCGTCGCAGAAGAGGCTGATGAAAGTCTTTTCTGGATGGAGTTTCTGATCGAGACAGAAATCCTCCCCCAAGGAAAGCTCTACGATCTCATGAGAGAAGGCGACGAACTCCTGACGATGACCGGCGCCTCCATCAAGACGCTCCGCGCCTCCAATCCAAAATCGTAAATCCAAAATCCAAAATCGGCTAGGGGACTTCGACGGTTTCGAGGATGCGGCGGAGGAGGTCCTCGCTGGTGACTTCCTCGGCCTCGGCTTCGTAAGTGATGGCGAGGCGGTGGCGCATCACGTCGAGGGCGATGGAGCGCACGTCCTCGGGGGTTACGTAGGCGCGGTGCTGCAAAAAGGCGTGGGCGCGGGCCGCCAGGTTCAGGTTGATGGAGGCGCGTGGCGAGGCGCCGAACTCGATGAGTGGCTTCAGATTCGCCAGCCGGTACTGCCCCGGCTCTCGCGAGGCCATCACCAGATCGACGATGTAATGCTCCACGCGCTCGTCGATGTAGAGGTCGTTGAGGACGCCCCGCGCCGCGAGGATCTGCGCGGGCTGCACCACCGTCGGCACCTCCGGCAATTCGCCCGTGCGCGCCATGCGCCGCATGATCTCCAACTCCTCCTCACGCGACGGATACTCCACCTTGATCTTCATCATGAAGCGGTCCACTTGCGCCTCGGGGAGGGGGTAGGTGCCCTCCTGCTCGATGGGGTTCTGGGTGGCGAGCACGAGGAACGGCTCTTCAAGGGGGAAGGTCTTCTCTCCGATAGTCACCTGCCGCTCCTGCATGCTTTCCAGCAGGGCGCTCTGCACCTTCGCCGGGGAGCGGTTGATCTCGTCGGCGAGGATGATGTTGGCGAAGATGGGGCCTTTCTTGATGAAGAAGCTGCCCTCTTTCTGGTTGTAAACGAGCGTGCCGAGGAGGTCGGCGGGCAGCAGGTCGGGGGTAAACTGGATGCGTTGGAAACGGGTGCCGATGGCGCGAGCGAGCGTGCTGACGGTGAGCGTTTTGGCCAGGCCGGGCACGCCTTCGAGCAGCACGTGGCCACCGCTGAGCAGGCCAATCAATAGACGCTCGACCATGTAATGCTGCCCCACCACCACCTGGTGGATGGCGGCGAGCAACTCTTCTACGAACGCGCTTTCCTGCTCAATGCGCTCGTTAACGAGCGCCATATCGAACTGAGGCATATTCAGAAGGAACCGAAGAAACGAAGCGTCGAAGAAACGAAGAGCGGCTGGAATGAAAGCTTTCTTCGATTCCTCGATTTCTCGTCTCGTCGTTTCATACGTGGTCAGTCTTACGTCGTGGGTGGTCCTCCAACATCCTGAAGCGGTAGCTGTTCTCACTCGGTTGAGAAAACAAGGAACCACCGACAACGAGGAGGGACACAATCTACAGCAATGTTGTCTCGGGCGCGTGCCCGAAGCGCTCCTGAAAGGCAGCTTTGATGCGATCAAGGCACTGGGGCACGATGAAGGGCTGGCCGACGAGCAGGATGCAGCCGCCGCGCCCGGCCCGGCACGCGCCGTACATCCCTTCGAGCGTCATTGTCTCCACCTGCTCCACCACAAAATCGACCTCGGCGCTGGAGCTGCGGGCGTCGTTGCGGAGGGAAGCGTGGGAGATAAGCAGGAGGGCGCCGAAAAGCTGCCAGTCCCTGCGGCGCGCCGCCCACACCAGCTTTTGCACCCGATGGTTTTCGCTGACGAGGTAGCGCACGAAGGGGCGGTAGCGACGCGGCAGAGCATCCAGGGCACGCGGCTGATCGAGAAAGTCGAGGTTGCGGAAGGAGGTGAGGCGGGGGAAGGCTTTACGCTGGAGGAGGGCGAGCGCCTTGTCGGCCCGCTCTTGCTGCTTGCGGTAGAAAGCCGGCGGACAGACCGGCCCACGCTCCACCTCTACCAGCCCCCACCCCAGCATGTCGCGCGCGGGCGACTCGACGGGCAGGTGATCGAGCGAATCGGCATCGACGAGGGTGAAAGCGTAGGGACGCCCCGCCTCGGCGGCTACCACGTACGCCGCGCTGAACGGTTGCTCGGCGCATGCGGCAATGACTTCACGCACGGCGCGCAGCAGCGCCGTCGTGCCGAAGGGCAGGGCGAAGCGGGCTTGCAATGCCCGCGCCGTTGCAACGCCGAGGGCGGCCAGGTAGGCGTCGAGGCAGGCAGGCTGCACTGTCGTGACGACGGCGACCTCGACCTGCACCTCCGCCGGCCCGAGGCGCCGTACCAGGTCCTCGACGAGGCAGGCCCACGACGTACCATCGGGGCGGTCCTGCCTCTCCTCGTCGCGTGCCCGGTCGAAGGTCCAGGGTGCCCGGCCGCCTTCAAACGCGACGCGGGAGACGCCGGCCCCAGCTCTGCGGACGGCTACCGCCGTGCCCTGCGCCAGCGACAGGCAGAGCGCGAAGCCGTCGAAATAGTGTGTGTGCTCGCCCAGCAAGCCAACGCTACCATGCGCAAAGGCCGCCTCCACAGGAGGCTCCGCCGCGCCGAAGCGCTCGGCCAGGAGAGCGCGGGCCCGGTCGGTGAGCTGCTCCGGGCGTAACGCCTCGCGCGCCTGGATGCGGTCGAGCGCCCGCAGCAGAGGCTTGATGAACGGCGGCGCACTGTCGTGCTCGGAATGGGGGGGGCGGTCGGCCATGAGGGTGCTGCGGTGAAAGGGGAGCGGTGTTACGTCTTTGCCCTCATGTGGTGCCGCCATCTGTATTAAAAACAGCAGCTTCGAGATGAAGTGTCAACGGTTCGTCCTTGGCTTGACGATGCCTGTTACGCCTCAGCGTAAATACTAATTGTAGGGGCCTGCGATGTATGATGCAAAGGAAGATAGAATGAAGGGGCGCTTTTTTCGAGATCGTTGCTCCGGGAATTCTGTAAGAAGCTGCCTGGTAGCAAGGTCGAAGCCTTCTGCTGGCGGAAGCTTTATCAGAAAGCAGCCAATCTTTCGCTCCCCTTCGCGCCTACAGCACCCTCCGGCTTTTGATGGCGTGGGAGAGGACGGCCTCGTCGGCGTATTCGAGGTCGCTGCTGATGGGCAGGCCGCGCGCGAGGCGGGTGACACGCACCCCCACCCGCCTCGGCTCTTCTAGTAATCTCTTTTCGCTGCCTCCTCCTCGGGCTGAACGCGCTGCACCTCCGCTGGAAAAGAGGGGGGCTGCTCTACGGCATCGTCGCTGTGGAGGAAGAGCTGCACCCTCCGGGTTTCGCTACGGTCCATTGTGCGGTCGAAGTAGGGCCGGTCCGGCCGGCCTTCCGTCCAGGCGCGCACGCGGAACCGGTTTTCGTCGAGGCTTTCGAGGCGCACCGTGTCCACTACGCCGTCGTACCCATGGATCTGCACGGTTTGCGCGAGCAGATCGTAAAAGGCATCGGCCATCTGAGGGAGCAGGGCGCGGCGTGCCTGCAATTCACGCAGCAGCCGGTCACGTTCAAGGGCCTGGTAGGCGGGCGGCAGCACCGATAGCGCGGCCACGAGTGCCGAATCGGAGAGGGTTTGCTGGAGCGCGCGGGCTTCATTAGTGAACACGGCGCGTGGCAGCGGCGAGAGCACGCGGTGGTCCAGCGGGTACCCGGACGAGGCAAGCCGATCCATAGGCGGCATCTCTGCAGAGAAGCCTACGTATCGCTCGAAAAACAGCGGCGACACTTTGGAGGCGACGCCGTCCGAGCGGGCGAAGGCCCAGTCGCGGTCACGGGGGATGGGCGCCCAACGGGCGCCGCCCGCCTCGTCGAAGCGGGCCCAGCGCCAGTTGTCCGAATGCCGGTCCCAATCCCCGACGAGGAAGTCGATGAGCCGGGCGCGCAGGTACGTGCGCGCGTCGGCGAAGCTGGACGGGTCCTCGCGGAGTTCTTCGAAGATATCGTCGCCGCCGAGGATGTGAGAGGAGCCTGCAAAGCCGGGTTGGCCGTCGTCACGCTCGTCGGGGCGGAGTTCGATCCATCCCACCCGCCCGGCAAAGTAGGGCCGGTAATCGCCGAGCCGCTCGTCGTTGGGCATCACCACCGGGCGGGGCCGCGCCACCAGCACGTCGGCGTCCCGCAGCAGCTCGGCGACGATCATCGCGCCGAGGGGGAACTGGGAGGCGAGCTGGTCCTCCAAAACCTGCCCCACCGTGGCCTTCGCCACTTCACTCTTCAGACCGCGCGTGGCCACCTTGACGATGTTGCGGAACTGGTAGGTCAGGCCCTCGCCGGTGGTCAACCGGATGCCGACCGTCTGCATGCCTCCCGTCAGCTCCTCCACCGTTACGTCGGTGCCGAGGCTGTCGAGGTTCAGGACGGGGAGGCGGATGGGCACGTCCCACAGGTGCCGGTTCAGGTCGCCCAGCATAAAACGGTGCAGGGGGCCGGCGAGGTACGACGCCCCGGCAGTCGTCACCACCGAATCGGGGCGGAAATACAGCACCCGGGCCGGGACCGCCGGGGGCGGGATCTCAATGGCCTCGTCGGCCTCGGCAATGGGAGCGTCGGCGGGGAGGCGTTGCCGCGTCCACCAGGCGAAGCGGCGCGCGGCGACCGGTGGCTCGGTGGGCGTTGCCGCCTGCACGTTGGCCACTTCGCCGAGGGCCGTCGAATCGTCCTCGTTCGCCTCGGCCGAAGGCGTCAGCACGGGATCGTCGGGGGCCTCGGCGATGGTTTGCCCGTAGACGATGTCAAACGTGTTCTCGCCCTGCGTCATGCAACTCCGCAGGGCCGCCTCCGATTCTCCGATACAGTTGAGCAGGCCCGGCTCGCCCGCAATCACGAAGAGGTCGACGGCGCCGTCTTTGCGGAAGAGGAGCATCATGTAGCCGGGGCGCTCCGCGCCGTAGTGCATCCCGGGGAGGGTACGGATGGACGACACCTTGCTGCCCGCGCCGCTCACCAGCATGTAGGCGGGGTCGCTCTCGGCCTGTCGCTCGATCACCTGTAACGAATGATCGTGCCCGCCCGCGAAGACAAGGGGGGGATGCGCTGCCGAGGCGAAGATCTGCTTCATGCCCTGCAGGAGTTTCTCGTACACGGGTGAGTTGAGATCCTGCACGATGGCCCCGGACTGCCGCAGCAAATACTCGACGCCCCAGCTCCGGTAGCCCGGCACGATGGTGCCGTGCGGCCCGGCGGATTGATAGGGATGATGCGTCACGATGATGACGTGGCGATCTCCGGCGCCGTCGAGGGCGTCGGCCAGGCGCTCTAGGAAGACGGCCCGCTCTGCCGAGGAACGGTTGCGGAGGAACCAGTGGGTGTCCAGAAACACAAAGCGAACGTTGTCGCGCACGTCTCGGACGTAGGGACCGGGCCCCCCTGCTTCAGGCACGAGGTATGTGGCGAGACCGGCCTGATGCGCGATGTTGAGTTGGTCCGCCAGGTTGAGGATGCGGTTGAGGCCGCGCTCGGCGTTCGTGTTGCCCCAGTCGTGGTTGCCAGGCACGAAGAGGCCCAGCGTATTGAAACGCCGCGCTTCCGGGCCGCCGACGAGCGCGATCTGGTTCCACAACCGCGTCGAGTCTTGGGGAAAGGCGGGATGGTTGCGGTCGCGGACGCCCACGGGATAGACGAGGTCGCCCGCATAGACGACCGAGACGGCCGAGTCACGGGCCAGGGCCGCCGACCAATGTTCGACATCGAACTGGAGAGCTTCGAGCAAGGGGGTACGCTCGGCCTTGGTGGCGCCGGCATCCCCGATGATAAACACCACTTCGTCCACCGCATCAAGGGCGGGAAGCGGGGCCGGCTCGATGGGAGGGACTTCGACGGGCGCCAGGGGCCGCAGCCCGGCGATGAAAGCGACGAGAACGGCCAGCCCGACGAGGGCAGTTGCGCCGAGATCGGTGTAGGAGAGCGCGCGGCTTTTCACCGCCCGCAGGGCCAGCGCCGTGACCGCGAGGAACGCCAGCGCCGAGCCGATGATGGCACCGGACCACATGCCTTCCCCGCTGCGCCAGAGCAACAGCCCCAGCAACCCCCCCACCACGACGCCACCCACCAGGCCGACCAGCCCCCGCAGCACGGCACGCAGGAAGCGGTGCGGCATGCGGTAGGCTAGATAGCCGCCCGCGAGGAGGCCGAGCACGATGGTCACCGTTTCGAGACGGACCGCGACGAGGTCCTCCACCGCGAAAACGT